>JABDRH010000210.1 GCA_013041835.1 Desulfatitalea sp.
GCATAGGAAATACCATTAAAAAGCTAAATGACCGGTTTGTGATCAAGAGCAGCTCGGGCGGCCATGATTTTGGCTGCGTCTATGTCTGTTTTTTTCCGGTTTACATTGAGAGCACCAGCGCCCAGCGCCATTACCGGATTACCTCCACGGTGGAAAACCCGGTCAACGGCAACACCCTGTGGACGGCCAACAATGAAAATCTGTCCGTGGGGCACAACACCTGCGAATACGATGTGGTCAGTTATCTTTTGGGACATAACCGCAACAGCCTGGCCCGCAAACGGGGGGCGCCGGCCAACCCGTCCATTGTGAAAAATGATCTGGAATTCATTCGGACCTGGTTTCGGGACCAGATGGGGGATGACGATGGTGACGTTACTCTGGAAGCGGTTTAGGGCGCAGGAAAGCAATAATTTCCCACAGGTTGCGCTGGATTTGGGTTCGCCTGCAAGGCACATCCGCCGGTGCATATCAGGATATGTGCCAGTGGATGCAGCGCCGCAGACGGGCGCAATGACAAGCAAGATTGGGAAACGATTTCTTTCCTGCGCCCTTGGCCGGCGCGCGTCATGGCAGCGCAAGCGCTGGAAGATTCTCCGAATACAACTGTTTTGCCCATTGCTGTGTGTGGTTATGGCCCTGTTTGCCTGCACTCATCCGGCAGACGGTAAAACCGCCACGGGTTCAAAGGAGCCGAACAACATGTTTGATACAGCCGCCGTCGATTACCCCACTCGCTTTGCCAACTACCAACGCAATGCGCACTGCCCGGCCAGTCCGGGCTCACAAGTCAAATGCGCGTGGGCGCGCAAGCTCAGTGACGACTTTGATGTCCATCTGAATCCAACGGCAGTCCTGGTCAACGGCGACTATATCGGCGTTCAATCGTCCCAGCACCTGCTGGTTTACCAGTCCCCCGGCCTTTTTTTGTTCATGGCGCCCCTTTCGGAAAATTCTGCGGTGATATTCGGCGCGTCGGCGTTCTCCTGTTTCAATACCGCCCAACTGCTGCAATACCGGGATTATGCCGGCAACCCACTGCTCAAGGATGTCACGGTGCCTGGTTATGAGCAGTGGGCCGTGATGCTGCTCTTTAAGCCGGAAGAAAAGCAATACCTTTCCGTGGCGCAATTTACAGGGGGCCCGATGCATCGGGAAGGCCCCCGGCCTGAGAAGCGATATGCCGTGTATCGTCAACCCACCCAGGATTTTTTTCCTGTCTGGAGCCATGATCAGGCGGGTGACATTACCCACGCGCTGTTGAACAGCGACGGGCAAAAGCTGGTGCTGCTGCACGCCGCGCAAAACGAATCCGGGACAGGACGGGTCGAAGTCATAAAGACCAACGGCGGCGAGGTGGCCTCAACGTTCGATATTGACTTGGCCCACGTGGATTCGGCGGCGCTTGATGCCGTAGGGCATCTTCTGATTGTCGGGCGCGGGAAGAAAGGCCAAGGTGATCGCAGTTTTATCCGCGCGATGGATCTGACCGGCAAAGCGTTGTGGCATCACGAACTCCAACGGCCCCTGGGGCACCAACCGCCGGCATGTAATACCGACGGCCGGGTATTTGTCCTGACGGAAAACGGCGTCGTATGCCTGAAAGAGGGCCGGCGCCAATGGGTCTACCCCGGGAAGACGGACCGATACGCCTGGGTGACGACCTTAAACGACAACCGGCTCCTCTTGATTCATGGCGGCCACCTGATCCTTATCGACGAAAACGGTGAAGCGGCCTTTAAAACGCGGATCGGCGTTCAAGACGAGCAGTTCGGCGCTCCCGCCGCCGTTGACCGTAACGGCAGGATCTACATCGCGAGCAGTCAGAAACTGTATTGCTTCGAGTAAGGATACAGCAAACATACAGGCGCCAGACTTTCGTTTGCGCACGGATAAAAGACAGGCGAGGAGCGACACCATGGGGCTTTTTTCAAAAGGCCGGAAAAATGGCAGTGGATGCCGCCTGGTCAGCAACCGGTTCATGCTGACCTTTCCGCAGGGATGGGTGGACCGCAGCATCTATCGCTTTGACGGCCCGGAAGCGGACGGCATTCAGCATCACATTACCGTCAACATAGAGCAGGACGTGGCGGTGTCGGATCTGGAAAAATATGCCCAGCGCCAAATCAAAGCCTTGGAAACCGAGCTGTTCGGCTACCTTGAACTCAAACGCGGCCGGCTGACCCTGGACAACCAAATGTCCGCCTATGAACTCGTGTACAAATGGCAGCCGGTGAAAGGGCGCGAGGCCTACCAGCGCATGGTGTGGGTGCTTCAAGACGATACCGGCTACGCATTGACCGCGACATTCTCCAAAAAGACATGGAAAATGATGGCGGATGAGATCGATCATGTCATCAAAAGTTTTACCGCGTTGGTGCCGACCTGCTGACGAAGGCGCCCCAATGTGGCAAAAGCCGGAGGGCTCCATATCCGGCCTTGCCAAGGGTTCGCGGCAGCAAACCACGACTTCACCCTTGGCGCTTACGTCCTCCGGCTTTTGAACCATTGGGGTTTAGGGAGAACGCATGACGGAATATCAAAAGACCACCGATGAAGACCACCAGGTCAAATTGGGTTCCAAACTGGTGCATGCCCTCTGGATCAGCCGCGCCGTGTGTGTCCATGAAAAGGCGCCTTTTGAGGTGTACACGCACTTTGTCGGCAATGGCGCCGACATCCAGGTGGAGGTCATCGACAAGAAGGGCAAGACGATCAAGAAAGTAAAAGGCAACGTTTACGGCAATTACTTTTCAGATGCTATTGTCATTCCGGACAAGGCTGAAGCGGCATTGATGTTTGTCGCCAAACTGCCCAAACACAAATTGGAGCGAAAATCCGATATCTGCCTGATCCTGCCGCCGGTGAAAATCCTCAACCAAAAGTGGGGGCAAAAACAGGCGCGACGCGGGGACACGGTCAGGCTGACCGCAGATGTGGAGAACATACCGGATGGATCAGAGGTGATGATCTTTATTTATGAGTATGATCGCGACGGCGCCCACGACCACATTACCCGCTTTCCCTGCCGCATTGAGAACCGGCAAATAAACCTTGAATGGAACTATGCGTACCATGAAGATACGGATGAAATTCCAACCGATGAAGAGATGAAAAAACATAGCAGGCGCTACAACCCGCCTGAATATTTCTGGGTGGCGGAATACGGGCGCAAGCGCTTCGGCGACCAGCAGGAGAGTGGTTTGCTGGAATTTAAGGATTGGATTCGCATCGAACTGAAAGATGAACTGGGCGCCGGCGTCGGAAACGAACAGTACATTTTACATTTGCCCGACGGTTCAAGTAAAAAGGGTTCGCTGAACGACGAGGGCGTTGCCGAGGAAAAAGACGTGCCGCCCGGCAAAGTGGATATTGAGTATAAGGGTGCAGGAAAAAGATAATTGCACAAGCTGCCGACAGGACATCAATGAATATTAAGAAAATTCAACGCACCTTTGCAGACGGCTGTTTCAAACCGCTGACGGTCCAACCCGGCCCCAAGCATCTCAAGGACCCGAGTAAACAAACCTACATCGTCAAGGCCGGCGAGACGCTTGAGCAGATCGCCGATCAAATGAAGCAGGCGGCCGGCCAATTCAAGTGGATCGGCGAAAGCGTCAAGCAGCCGGATACCGCCCGTTATGAACACGCCTGGCAATGCATCGCCGATTACAACTACGGCACCATCGATCCGCCGGCGCTAAACTGGTCGCTGTGCGTCGCCCACGGTTTCGAAGAACAAAAAAACCTGACCGCCGATAAGAAAAACTACACCTACAAAGGGGGTGAAAAACTATACTACCCGGTCAGGGTGCAAAAAGGAAAAACCGGCCGCATGCATGTCAAGGTCGTTCAAGATGACACTCCGGGCGTGATTGTGCACCCCTCATTTGGGTGCCCGGCACTTGTCGGTGAAGACAGCATGCTGAGCCTTCTGGTGATGGCGGATCCAAAGAAGGGGAAGATCATCCCTGAAAAAGTCAATTTACATCTGAAAATATTGCCATGGGATACCGACATCGGCACCATTAAAAACGGGCTGGTCCAGAGGAAATCCTATGACGGCTTTGCGCCTTCACTCTTTGCATCCGCCGGCGAGGCCAAGAAGAATATTTTGGTCGAAAAGATCGATTTGAAAGAATATATTGAAGATAAAAACGGTCGATTCAGCTTCATCCCCGAAAAGAAGGTGATCGAGACCTATAAAGATTATGGCTACAAGGATCTGTATCGAATCGATATCCATCTGAAATATTTGCCGTTCAAGGAGCGCTTTTTACAGGAAGGCTTTTACAACCTGTTCTGGATCAACCATGGGCTCGAGCGTGAAGATGAGATGATCCAACGCAAGCTCGGCCACTACCTGGGAAAGAAGATTTATCGATCCGACAACGGCAAATGGTATGGATTCGCCGTGGAAAAACGCGGCCTTTTTTTTGACAAACTGCAACCCAAGTACCCGATCTGTTCGTACCATCCGGTTTTGTATAAAAAGAAAAAGTTTTACAATATCGCCCATATGGGAGATCTGCACCTGGTGGCCCGGCTCACGCTGATGAAAAAAAACACCGCCAAGGTGGTCGAGGCCGATGGCGTGGCCACGGTCGGCGACATGCTCAACGATCATTTTGACAATGTCGTCAGCCTGTTCATCCAGGCCGGCAAGGATGACGATATCGACATGGTGTTGATCTCCGGAGACCTCATCGACGCGTTGAAAAGTTTTTACCCCACCCAGTTCGTCGACCAGAAAAACAAGTACATGGCCGATGGGGAGTATGGATATGCATCCGAGATGACGCTGGAGAATTATTACCAGAGCCCATCCGGCATCTGGGATGCCGTCGGCGTAAAGGACAAAGACGAAACCAACAAGAAGTATCAGGACGGCGTCGATCTGATCACCATATACAGCATCATTCTCAATTTCTATCTGGTTCAAAAAAAGCCTGTTTTCATCGTCTCCGGCAACCATGACGCCTATCACTGGCCGTATGGGGTATCGCCGCGTCTTTTCAACTGGAGTAAGCACCTGTGCAGAAAGGCCAACGAAGGCATCCCCGCCGACATGAACCTGACCATTTACGAGAGCATCCTGGCCTACGGCGACAAGTATGACAAAATTATTCAACGGCTGGACGAACCTTCCCTGAAAAAAGAGAAATTCGACCTGTTTTACACGATGTTCACGCCCATGAGAGACTTTGCCCTCATGGCCGGCGATTTTGCACTGATAGGACTCAGTTGGGGAGACGATGAGGACAAGCTGGGCATCAACGACCGTCACGAACAAGGCGCCGGCCATCTGCCCAGGGCCGATGATGCCATATCGGATTTGCAGCTCAAGCGCATTGTCGATTTTGCCATCAACAAAAACCGCGGCAAAAATATCCTGTTCTCCCATTTTACCTTCGTCAGCTATAAGGAAAAACATTCACTGAAGGCATTTAAGGAAGGAGACGTTGAATTCGACTGGCATTGGGAGGCCAATCAGTTCGACATGGGCACCTTTGAAACCAACCGCAAGAAAATATACGAAAAATACCTGGCAAAGGAAAAAAAGCTGCATTATGTGCTCAGCGGCCATTCCCACCGCCGGGGCTTGTACGAAATCACCGACGTCGATTACAAAGGCGACAACTCCGTAAAGACCCGTTTTTACGGCTTTACCCATTTTGCCAAAACAAAAGGCCCCCGGATCATCGTATCCGATTCGGCCGGCCCCATTCCGCGCTGGAACTATGATGGCGAGTTCGCCGGCTGGGGCAGCACGCTGCCGTCTTATACCAAAATGGTATTCGACGACAGCGGTGAGTTGAAAGATCTGAAAGCCGTGGTGTCCGGCAATACAAAAGGCAAACCACGCTTTGCCGTGGCGCTGGACTATCTTTATCTCATCGAAAAGATCGATTTCATCGACAGCATCACAACCGACGCCATGACCAAGTGGGCCTATGTGAAAATGACGCAGCTCACCTTCCAGCTCAAGTGGGCGGCATTGCCGGGCAAGAAAGCGAAACTGTTGGACCTAAAGCGCCTGAAGCCGGCTCGCGTTGAATTGCATGCCTACTATGACGGCCGCTTCCACAAATTTCCATGCCATTTGGCCACTCGTGGATCAAACGGCACCGCGAGTTGCACCATTGGGTTCAACAACCGGCGGCAAACGGAAAAGTTCAAGCTTCAGGTGGTCAATTCGAGCCAGCGCAATACCTTTCTCTCCCTTTCATTTAAATCGTTGGACGGCCCGGACTATCTACCGTATAATTACGGTTCGCCGTACATTTTTGAAGTTCAAATCAAGGACAAAGACAAAGGGGACCAGCTTGTCATTGTCATCGATCGAAACCGAAATCATAATGAAATACCGAACTTAAAATGGCGAAAGAAGTATTATAAGGACAAGTATGTCGGTTAAAAAAAGTTTAAAACACGCAGCCAAAATACTTATCTACTGCAGCCTCACCGTTGTTCTCGTCGGGGCGATGGACCCATGCGAAGGGATGGCCTTTTTCATGAAAACACAAATAAGCACCAAAACATCGGAGAAGTTGGCCGATATCGAGGCGTTCAACGAACAGATACGCACCGAAGGCTGGTCGCTTAAACGGAAAATCATCAAACAAAAGCAACTGGACCGCCTGGACCTGCGCAACTCCACCTGGCAGGATGTCGACGTGACCCTGACCAGCTTCACCGAAGGGGCGTTCACCCAGTCGACATTCGAAGGCGTTACCTTTGACCATGTGGACTTGAGCCATGCCCGGTTTGCGGACTGTACGTTCATCAGGTGCACCTTCAACGACACCAAGCTTGAGGAAGCATCCTTTTCAAAGTGCCGATTCATCGACTGCACCCTAAAGCAGAGTAATCTCGATGGCACGCGGATTGCCGACAGTACTTTCCAAAACCTTAGCGCCGATCAGGTCGAATGGCGTTTCGCCAAACTGACGACCGTACAATTTTCCCGGTGCACCTTAAATGAAGTGGCTTTCACCGACGGCGAGATCGACCACGCCCAATTCGACGACTGCACGCTGATTCGAAGCGGGTTCAGCAACAGCAAGCTGAATGCAACCACGTTCAATATCAAGGGGGAGACTGTCAATTTTGTCGAAACAACGTGCACGGACGTCACGATCAGCGGCCAGGGGGCCATCCACCGACTGAATCTGGCCGACATAAAAGGCGCCCGCATCACCGTCCAAAACCTGGCGTGGTCGGAGTTATTCGCCATGAGCTTTGCCCAGGTCGATCATTTCCGGTTGGAAAACGTCAAGCTTCGCTACGCCAGTTGCCTGGATGCCTCATTTACCAACACCATCTTCAAAGACGTCCATTTCGATTTCATCCAGTTCGACGAAACCCGGTTTAACGAAACCCGGTTTGAAAATGTCACGTTCAGCAACGAAATCCAATTCGACAAGGCCCGTTTTGAAAACACGGAGTTCATCAACATCCAAAAGGGGGATCACCTGAAAATATCATTCAAGGATACGGTCTATTCCAAAGCCCCCCCATTTTAACCGCCACATATCAGAAGGATGGCCGAGAACGCATGCGCTCACCATTTTCGATAAACATTGGGGTTGATAAAGCCGGATTGAATCTGTAGGAGTATATTTTTCCGTATGGCATAGATATTTGGACCGGTAATTCAGCAAGTGTACATTTGCTTTCAAATGGTTTCGTCGGCATCGGCACGGGGACGCCCTCTGGAAAACTTGATGTTCAAGGAGATATCCGAGCCGGCAACTCGGATATTTACTTTACAAAGACAGACCATGCCCATACCGCCATCGGAACCCCCCCGGTTACGCTGCTATTGAAAACGCAGCGAACTATGATGCATTGATGATTCTAGGGCGAGCTGGAACATCCAAAGGCCGATATGTCCGGCTGTGGGATTATTTACAAGTCAATGGCAGTATGGATATTACGGGTAGTGTCGGCATACACACGTCAACGCCCCAATGCCCTCTCGATGTAAACGGTAACCTTCGATACAAAGCCGGCGGGAACTCGGTTCAGATGACCGGTACACCAGGCTTTCTTCAATATCTCATTGACGGCAACTATTGGGGCGTTAGCTGTGATTTGCCAAAATCCTATCACGCAGCGCCAGGTTGCGCGCAGTGCGCAAGATGCCGTCACAACTGCGGCAGATTAACCTGGCCGCCGTGCAGCGGCAGCTAGGGCATAAGAATGCGGTTAACAGCATACAGTACGCGCGGATTCCTGACAGAGAGCCGGAAGATGTGCTGGATGAGCGATAGCTTTGGTGGAAATAATCGTGGGCAGACCGCATTCGTTGCAACGAATGGTTTTTCCTGAAAACAGATACTTTTTGATTGCAAGACAATTGTAATGATTGTATGGTATGTATACATTCATTACAAATGAGATTTAAGATGAAAACAGTTCCAGTCTCTGGCCGCATTGATAAATCGATATCAGAAAAATTGAATCATCTGGCCCAGGCAACTGCTCGCTCTAAGTCGTTTCTGATCAGTGAGGCGATAAAAGCTTATGTGGACGAGCAGGCCTGGCAAATTGAAGCCATCAAAGAAGGCATCAAACAAGCAGATCAGGGAAAATTCGCATCTAAAGCAAAAATTCGAAAAACATTTGCCAAATACGGTGTGAATGTCGATGAAGATTAGGTGGCTCGATTTGGCCATGGACGATCTGGAACAGCTCGCGGATTCCATTGCCCAGGACAATCATAGTGCGGCAAATCGTATGGTTGCCCGTTTATGGGCATCGGTCATAGGATTGGCAGGCCACCCCGAAACCGGGCGACCTGGACGTGTTTATGGGACCCGCGAACTGGTTGTCAGCCAGACTCCGTTTATCATTCCATACCGGATTGTTAATTCTGAAATTCAGATTTTACGAGTCTTGCATGGAGCGAGGAAATGGCCCGATGCATTTTAAGCTCAAATAATTTCCAAACCTGACAATTTTGTAAATAGCTTGAAAATACACGTTTTATTGCAGATCAATTTCGCCAGATATCCTGTATAAATCACCATCCAAAAAATCGGGCCGAATCAAATCCGTACTGATTTCATCGGTGAATATCGGATCGTTTACCGCACCGATGGCGAGGCGGTCAAAATCTGTGTTGTTGGAGCCGTTCCAGGCGTACCGTGGCCGTGTGTTGGCCGCTTTTGATCCATCCCTGGCATTGGGTGATGGTATAAAATAGGTCGATGTATTCGTTCTTAAAGCTTCCCCAAAAAGTTACGCCACCATGCGCAGCAGTACTTCCACAAGCGAATTTACTGCTGAATTGCGCGGCCCTGAGGAAAGTCTACTAAAATTCTCCGTCATGGCCGCTTTGGTAATCAATATTTTTATGTCTGAGAAGGCAAAATGGCAGCGGTCTTCGACGGCGTGCCGGCGCTGTGGTGTCTTTTCGATCCGGTCGGCGTAAATCCAGGCTTACACAGGTGGCCATCACGCAAAAGTGCAGATGATTTTTAACTGCCTGGGGATGACGGGTTTGCGTTGCGATGCTACCGATATCGCGTTTGAGTTCTTTAAATCAAGATGGGGTCAAAAATGTTGTCAAGGCTACGGTCATGGAGGCCGGCAAGATTTTCAATTGATTGAATATCTTAAGCAGTGAATCCCTTGACACCGCCTTGCCCTCCATGGTAAATTTTGAAAAAAATGTGCTTTTGATATGAGGGCTTTTATAACATGTCCGGGGGATATATGACAAATTCAAAAACTTGGAAACCACCCGCCGGCGGCACATCCCAAGAAAAGAGCCAAATTGCCGGATTAACGCCTTAACTTTTGATTGATGGCAACAGCAAGCGAAACGCTATCGAATTGACCAACATCGTCTACTCCTCAGAACACCCGGCCCATCTGGCGGATGCCACCCCAATACTGGAACTGGAAGATGATCACCACGAAGAGGTTCTTTTATTAGAGGATACCGGGTCACCATGCGCAGCAACAGCATGAACGCCTTGGCGCCGTTCAAGAAAAAGACCGATTCCTTCGACCTGGTGATCACTGACATGACCATGCCCAATTTGACCGGCGACCTGATAGTCGCGAAGATGTTCAAATCGAGGCCGGATCTTCCAATAATTCTTTGTGCGGGCCACAGCAGGAACATCAGTGAAAAAATGCGGCGACCATCGGCATATGATTCCAGGTGATCAAGCCGTTCTCGAGTCATGACAGGGTAAAACTGGTCCGTCGCGCCTTCGATGGCGCAATTTCATGATGCCCTTTTGTCATCAACCAAGGAGGGGGGCCGGAAGTGGCGAGGCAGAAGAGAAAAACGGTTCTTATCGTGGACGACGATCCGCAGATCCGGAAACTGCTTCGCGAGATCGTCCGGGACCTGGGGCATCGGTCCCTGGAGGCGGGAGATGGAGCGATGGCCATCGATGCGTTTAATAAAGGGCCGGTCCACTTGGTCATCACCGACATCCTCATGCCGGAGAAAGATGGCATCGAGACGATTATGGAGATGCGGACATCCAAGCCGGAGGTGCCTATCGTGGCCATCTCCGGCGGCGGAAGACTTACCTCCGGCGTCTACCTGAGTATCGCCGAGCGATTGGGCGTCGCAAAGACCATGGCCAAACCCATCGATACCGGAT
>JABDRH010000213.1 GCA_013041835.1 Desulfatitalea sp.
GGGTATGCATCATCGGCCCCAACGGCAAGGGCAAGACCACCCTACTCAAGCTGATCAGCAGCCAACTCAAACCACTCGAAGGCGACATCACCTTTCATCCGGGCGTGGCCAGTGGCTTTTACGAGCAGACCAACATCCAGACACTCAACGACCACAACACCATCGAGACGGAGATCATGCAGTGCCATCCGGATGTGGGCCGCCAGCAGGCGCGCAACATTTGCGGCGCCATGCTTTTCGAAGGAGACAACGCCTTGAAGCGGATCAGCGTGCTGTCCGGCGGTGAAAAAGCGCGCGTAATGCTCGGCAAGCTGTTGGCCACACCGCTTAACCTAGTGTTGCTGGACGAACCGAGCAACCACTTGGACATGGAGTCGTGCGACGCCTTGCTGGCGGCCATGGATGACTTTGCCGGCGCGCTGATCATGGTGACCCACAACGAGATGTTTCTGCACGCGCTGGCCCAACGGCTGATCGTGTTCCAGGGGGGGGAAGCAACCGTGTTCGAGGGCAGTTACCAGGATTTTCTCGACAATGGGGGCTGGGGCGACGATCCGGCGATCAAGAGCGATGAAAGGAAGGCAGCGCCCGATGATCAGGCGCGCCAATCCCGGAAAGATCTGCGCCGGCTACGCTCGGCCATCATGAGCGAAAACGCACGGACACGGCGCACGGTCGAGTCCGCCATCGCCGACACCGAAGCCATGGTGGAGCAGGAAGAGCATCGCCTGGCTGGCCTCAACAGCGAAATGGTGGCGGCCTCGCAAACCAGGGCCGGTGACCGCATTACATCCCTTTCCCAGCAGATTTACCAGTGCCAGGTGCGCATCGATGAAACCTACACGGCACTGGAGTCGCTTTACAGTGAAAAAGAAGCGCTGGATGCCGAATTGACGACAAAGCTGGCGCAAATTGGAGAGGGTTGATGGATGGCTGGATGCCGACCGCCCATCAACTACTCATACTTGTCTTTCATTGCGGCCAGGTGTGTTAGATACCGCTCCCGGTAAAGCAGCCCCTTCTGATTGTTGATATCGTAAAAAAGGTAGTCCAGATGAGGGCGGATGTCCAAGCCGTAAGAGTTGAACTTGGCGGCGTTGGCCATGTCGATGAGGCGCAAGGCGTAGTAGTTGATCAGCATGCGCAGCTTGCTGTCCCGGCGCAGCAGGTAGCTGCGCCCGCCCAAGGTGTTGAGGAAAAAGGCGGCGTACTGATAGAGGGTTTTAAGCCGCACCTGGGCCGTTTCAGGCCCTTCGCCGGCGTTGCACACGGTCATCCAGGTAAAAAGCACGGCCATGGCCGGCTCCACCACGGCCGCTTCACTGTTGAGAATACCCTTGACCAGGTCGATGCGATCCTTGCCCAGCACGCGGTACAGATGGGTGACATTGCGCGTGAGGGTATACAGATTATCCATCTCGCCCACGTTGGTGGGCGGATCGGCGGCCAGACGGCTGAAAACATCCTGAAACATCTCGTCGGCGCGCATATTGATGCCGGGCCAAATAAGATAGGCCTTGCTGTCGAGGTACTGAAAAAAGGCAATGGTCTGGGCGGTAATCTTGCGGCAATCGGTGGTATCGGCCTGGATCACCATCATGGGCTTATCCGAGCCGAAGGCGCTGTTCATCTCGCGCGGGTCAGGAACCGCCTGAGCCTGGGACGCCGCGATCCGGGAGAGCCGTTGAACTTCGGCCTCCATCCTGGCGATACGCTCCAGGCAGGCCTGTTTTTCCACATCGGTGGCCTGTTCCACGGCATGCCCGTGCCACTGGTTGATCCAATAATACCCAAAAAGGCCGAGCCCCAGGGCCGCGAACACCACCACAACGATTTTAACAGTTTTATCCATGCATGCCGGCGCGTTGCATCCGATGGTGCCCGATGACGCATACGCATTTTGACGTATCGGAGTAACAGTCTGCTGATGCCTAAAAAAGTGACCTACTTTACGTCAGCCGTTAAGGCTTTGCAAGGATAAGATGGTCTGCAGCTTTTATTCTTCCTTGCCCACCCGGCAAGGTACGCTTTACTTGCCGGGTGGGGGCGCTTATACTGTGGGTGGCATTCACAAGAAAGAAAGGACAACCCATGACGGACCTGCATCCCCAACGCTACCGGATTCTCATCACCCCCGATCTGGATCGCCACCGCTTCAAAGGCAGCGTGAGCATTGAAATGACCGCCGGCCGGCCGGTGGACCGAATCCACCTCAACCTGCTTGAACTCGCCGTGTGGCACTGCCGTCTGGTCAACGGCCGCAAGTGGACCGAGTTGGCCTTCAGCACAACGCCCACCGATGAACGCCTGACGATTTATCTGCCCGGCCCGCAGCACGGAGACCTAACCCTCGACATTGCCTACGAAGGCGTGATCAATGATCAGATGGCCGGCTTTTACCGCAGCCAAACCGTTATCGACGGACAAACCCATCGCCTGGCCGTTACGCAATTCCAGGAGAGTTCGGCGCGCCGGGTCTTGCCTTGCATGGACGAGCCCTTGCACAAAGCGATATTCGAGCTCACCCTGACCGTGCCCGACCACCTTGCTGCCATTGCCAACACACTGCCGGAAAAACAGGTGCATCCGGAACCCGGCCTCAACCAGATCACCTTCGCCCCCACACCGCGCATGTCCACCTATCTGCTTTTTTTTGGGGTCGGCCCTTTTGAAATAACCCACGACAGCCAGGACCGCCGGGTTCGGCTGGCCCATCTGCCCGGGCAGGGCCATACCACCGGTCTGGGCCTTGCTTTCGGCCGCCGGGCTCTGGCCTTTTGCGAAGAATATTATGGCATTGCCTATCCCCTGCCCAAAATGGACCTGATCGCCGTACCCGACTTTGCCTTCGGCGCCATGGAGAACTGGGGCGCCATCACCTTTCGGGAAAACCTGCTGCTGCATTTTGCCGAATCCACCTCCAAGGCCGGCGTACAACGCATTTGCGAAGTGATCGCCCATGAAATCGCCCACCAATGGTTCGGCAACCTGGTCACGCCGTCCAACTGGCGATATTTGTGGCTCAACGAGAGCTTTGCCACATACTTCGGCTACGGCGTGGTGGCCCACTACCATCCCGAGTGGGAGGTATGGGCCCAGTTTCTCAACGGTGAAACGGCCACGGCCCTGACCCGGGACGGCCTGCAGGAAACCTTCGCCATCGAAATGCCGGGCGGTAAAGCTGTCGCCATCAACGCCAGCACGGCCCCCATCATTTACAACAAGGGCGGCAGCATCCTGCGCATGATCGAAGGATTCATCGGTGGCGACGCCTACCAGGAGGGGGTGCGCGGTTATCTGCGCCAACACCAGTATCAGTGCGCCGAAAGCCGTCATTTATGGGAGGCCTTCGAAGCGGCATCGGCCAAGCCCATCACCGCCATGATGCAAACCTGGATCGGCCAGCCCGGCCACCCGCTGGTGACGGTGGCGCGTCAAGGCGACGACCTGGTGCTGCACCAAAAGCGCTTTACCTACCTGGATGCGGACAGCGACCAGACCTGGGACGTGCCCATCACCCTCACCGCCTGGGACCCAGACGGCCAGCCCAGTGAAATGGCCCTGATGATGCGTGCGCCAAGCGCCACGCTTTCCCTGCCGCCGGGCACGGCGTATTATAAACTCAACAATCGCCAAACCGGCTTCTACCGCGTGGCCTACGCCGACACGGCCAACTTTCAGGCCCTGGGACGCGCCATCTCCGATCAGACCCTGCCTGACGAGGATCGCTGGGGAGTGCAAAACGATTTGTTTGCCCTGGTGCGTCAGGGCAGCCGGCCGCTGGCCGACTACCTGGACTTTCTGGCGCACTTTGACCAGGAGCACGCCTATCTTCCCCTGGCGAGCATTGCCGACCACCTGTTCCAGGCCTTTCTCATTGCATCCGGCCAGGTGCAACAGCGGATTACCGACCGGGGCCGCCGACTGGTCCGGCAAATTCTGGACCGCATCGGTTGCGAACCCCGGGACGATGATCGCCAAACCACTGCGATTCTCAGGGATCGACTGCTCTGGCTGGGAGCCGTGTGGGACCTCGACATGGCCAAGGATTTCGGCCGCGCGCGATTCCGTCAATTGTGCTCGGGCGCGGCGGTACATCCGGACATCGCCAAAGCGGTCATGCAGATCGGCGCCCGCACCGATGGCGAAGCCGCCCTGACCTGGCTCTGTGAACGCTTTGGCCGCTCGGAAAATGAACACGAACGGATGAACATCCTCGCGGCGTTGGGCGCCTTCACCGACGAAGCCCTTATGGAAAGGGCCCTGGCCTTTTCCCTGACGCAGGTCCCCCCGCGCAACCGCTTCTTTCCCATCGTGGCCGCCGCGGCCAATCCGCTCATGCAAAAGTCGTTGTGGACCTGGTACCAGTCCCGCCTGTCCGAGCTGGAAACCATGCACCCATTGCTTTACGAGCGGATCATCACGGCCATCGTTCCTTACGGCGGACTGGGCCGGGAGGATGAGGTGCGAACCTTCGGTGAAGCATATATGGAGCAGCACCCGCACATCACCGACGCCATGCGGCTGGCCCTGGAAAACCTTAGGATCAACGCCCGTGCACAGCGGGCATGGGGATGAAACAGGCCTATGATTAAGACAGCAGACAGCCGTTGACCGCTACCTGGAGTCCGGGGTTGGTTTGCCTGCATCCTAAAAGGCCGGCAGTTCGCCGAATCCCCTCATGACCCAGTATCCCACGGTCAGCGCCATCAGGAACAGGTTGGCCACAATCCACATGATGAGCCCTACGCGCAGGAAATCCTTGGGACTCAGGTAGCCGCTGGCGTAAACGATGGCGTTGGGCGGAGTGCCAATAATCAAACAGTAAGCGAAGGAGGAAGCACAGGCCGTGCCCATCGCGATAAACGGCAAAAAGGTAGTACCCGGATGGGCCAGGCCGGCCATGTTCAGGGAGACCGGCCCCACGGCCGCCGCAGCCGGACCGTCGGCCATCAGGTTGGTGATGGCGGCGGTCAGGGCATTGTTGGCCATCAGCAGAGGGATACCGCTGTCCATACCGATCCGGGCCAGTCCTTCGATGGCCGAACGGGCCATCCAGTATGCAGCACCGGTGCTGTCCAGGGTGCGGCCGAAGATAATCGCGCCGGCGTAGAGCCACACCACGCCCCAGTCCACCTTCTGCTGGTAATCGCGCCAGTTGACCACGCCGGTGAGCAGGTAGGCCACGGCGCCGGCGATGGCGATGACGCCGATGCCCAGGCGAATGGGCAGCAGGCCCATGTCATAAAAGGCCTTTTCGGTAAACCAGCCGAACACCATCACCGCGAAGATGATCACGGCGACGATTTGCTGCCGGCTCCATGGCCCCATTTTATTGATTTCCCGTTCGAGCTGAATCATGGCCGGGGCCAGGGAGACGACCCGCGGCTTGAAGCGCCAGGTGGTGACAAGCCAGGTGATGGGAACCATGCACAGCACGAAGGGCATGCCGTAGCTAACCCACTGAAAATAGCCGATGTCGATGCCGAACATATCGTTGAGGTAGGTCATCATGATCACGTTACGCGCGCCACCCGATGGCGCGCCGAAGCCGCCGATGTTGCAGGCCATGGCGATCGTGATCATAAGCATTTTGGCCAGTTCGGTATCTTCGGGAATTTCGCCCGACAAGCTGTTCTGGTAGAGCAGGATACCGATGGGCAGGAACATGGCCGCCAGGGCGTGATCGGAAATAAAAGAGGCCAGCGGAGCGATGACGATGAAGAAGATCAGCGTGATCCAGCGAACGTTTGGCACCGCCAAACGCTTAAAAATGGCCAGGCAGACCCGCTTGTCCACACCGGTTTTCACGAAGGCGGCGGCGAACATGAGGCTGCCCATGATGAACCAAACCGCGTCGTCCCAGTAGAGCATGGCCACCTCCTGACGGCCCACTACGCCGGTGAAGACCAGGATCAGGCCGATGCAAAAGGCCACGCCCGGTAAAGGAATGCACTCGGTAAGAAAGCAGAAGACCACAAATACCACCATGGCGATGGCCACCTGAATCTGCCAGGCACCCTTCCGGGCGGCCTGTTTCTCCCCGCCTTGCAGGGTACTGTAATCGAGCCTGTTTTTCCGCAGATCTAACCCTTGCTGCATGACAAGAGCGAATTGCGCATCGCTAAGATGGCCTTGAACATACGCCTGGGCCTTTTTCAGATTCGCGTCACCAGCGCTGATTTTGTATTTCTGGCACCACCGCACATCGCGCTTTAAAAAGCGTGCCCTGCTCATAACGCCCATCTGCATGTTCTGCTCCATGATTTGGGCCGCGAGCAACTGCCACTGCTCGGCGTCGGAGATGCTCGCGTGAAACAGTTGCCGGGTGAAGTATTCGATCACGCGCCGGGGGCCGACGCTGTACTCGGCGCCCACGTCCTGCATGCCGGAAGGGGTCGGAAGCGCGAGGATCAGAAAGAACAGGACCACTGGGATTAGAAACAGTTTCCAATCCACGAATTTATCGTAACCGGTCGGTTTTGCTTTTTGAGCCACAGACATGGTGAATGACCTCCTGGGCTGAACTGTTCAGAGCGCTTTCACGGGCCCCTGCCTAAAGAATGATGTTGGCGATTTCGAAGAAAAGCTCCTGTTCGCGCAGCACGCCGATGGCCTCTTCGTTCTCCGTGACGATGATGCGACGAATGCGCGTGGAGAACATCAGCTCGGCCACCTCCATCAGGTTCTTGAGATGATCCACCCGCCGTGGCGTATCCGACATGATATCGCCGACACGCTTATCGGACAGGTCCCTGGCCTGGCTGGTAAACTGACCATCCCAGAACATGGGGGAGTACTGCATGCTGTCGGCCAGGGAGGGCTTGGCCGCCGACAAATATGCCGGACGCAAAGCGCGGATCAGGTCCATGATGCTCAGGATCCCCACAATGCGTCCGGTGTCGTCATAGACCAGCAAGGAACGGTGTCCGGTCTCCATCAGGCGGCCGCTGGAGATGAATTTGTTGAACGAGTCCATGAGCGTGGCGACGGCGGTCCGGACCGTATCGTCCACGGACACTTTGG
>JABDRH010000216.1 GCA_013041835.1 Desulfatitalea sp.
CCATAAGGAAGGTTTGGCCGCTTGGCCGAAATGTACGCGGTAAAGGCAGCCCGGCCCATCATGCTCGGGATTGTCAGGCCAGTTGCGGACCCCGTATTTCTCCTTGGATACTTGACAGCGCAGCTCCTCCACATGGGCCAGGGGCAGCCCGAAAACCGTGGGCAGTCCGGCCAAAATGCCTCGGGTGTAATCGCAGTCGTACCGAGTCTTGCGGCGTCCGTCATGGTAACAATCTTCCAGGACCACCCATGCCGGACCGGATTCGCGGACGAACACATCCCCGCAGGTTTTCAACAGCCGGTTGTATTTGTATGTGTTGTCATAAAGAAATTTGGGGTTTCCCAGCAAGCGCACCACGCGGTCAAGAAAGCCCAGGGGCTGAAATCTTTCCGAAGCCAGGGTCATTTTATAGACGGCATCGGGATCATCCAGCAGGGTCACCATGCGTTGGTAGAGGGTTTGCAGCAGGTCATGGGAGATCCAGTTGTGCACATCACAAAGATAGGCTTCATCTACCGGCAGGTCGTCGAGTAACTGATCTACGGCTGCGTTGTGGACGTCGCGCACGTACTTGACGATGGAATTGGTGATGCGACAGCTGATTTCTCGATTCATGATCAGTTATATTGACCCCGAGTGCGGCGCTCGGTATCGACAAACCGGCTGATTTGCTCACGTGATGGCTCCGGCAAATCTTCGAAACGACAGCCAACGGAGACAAACTTGGGTACTCCCAAGTCCTTGATCCAACGGATTTGGCCGATCACATCACTCAAAAAGGAGAGCTGCGTGTTTCCGGCAATATCTATCAGCGTCAGGGTATCTCCTTCCTTGATCTTGTCTTGATCGGCCTTGGCCACTACGATATTGATGCCGCCGACGCTCAGGTTGACAATGGATGCCACCAGTGTTTGCTGGTCCGCGGTTGTAAAGTGGCCGAAATATCCGTCTTCGAGGGTAAGGCTAAGTCGTGGGTAAAGCCTCTTCTCATCGGTCATGATACTTGCTCCTTTGGGGTTGCAGATGGGATGGCGGGGTCCCGCCGCTTCATATTTCCTATCATAAAGCGAGGAGAATGGCGAGTCGCCGTTCGCTGCGGCAGCAAAGCCCGGCCAAACGAGCCGGTGGAGCGGTGGGCTTGCCTCGCCAATTCATCTCATGGTATTGAACAATGGCTAAGAATATGAAATGGACGACAAACAACATCATGCTGCGCAAACTGATATATGAAGCCATGGGTGTGTTTTGCCTCGCCTTGTTGCTATCCATTGGCAGCTATGCCCTGCGGCCCGAGGCCTTGCCGTTGACGGCAGAAAAGACCGAAACGGTGCCGGCGCTGTCGCAGGATCTGCCTTATGTGGAGATTTCTCTGGAAGATGCCAGACAACTGTTTTCCCATGGACAGGTGCTGTTTGCCGATGCCAGGCCGCTTATGGCCTTCGAGCAAGGTCACATCCGGGGCGCCTTGCATCTGGATCCCAACGCCATCGATCAATGGATCGACGACATGATGGCCAATACGCCCGCGGACACCCCGATCATTGCCTATTGTGAGGGCATCCAGTGTTCCCTGTCGAAAGAGCTGGCCGAAAAGCTAAGCTGGCTCGGGTACGAACAGGTTTACTATCTGGTGGACGGCTGGGGCCGATGGTGTGAGCATCACCTGCCAGTGGAATGACATTGGGGGGCTGCCGGAGACGACCCCGCGTAAAAACGAAACCGCAATCATCGTTCGATCATCAGCGCGCCAGCGCCATGAGCCGATATACCGGCAGGCTGGCCAGCCAGGCGGCATCTTCCGCAGGCAGGTATTCGCCGATGGAGGCGTCGAATAGCACGTTGGCTTCGGCGGGAAATTCATCGTCACCCTCCCAGACGATGACTTGAATGGGGGCGAAAGGCAGCAGTCGCAGCTCAAAGGCCGCGTCGCCGGTTTCCAAAGGGATGGCCCCTAATTTTTGGGCGGCCTTTAGAAGCGCCGCCGTGTTTTGCCCGAACATTTGTTTCAGTGGATCGATAGCCCGCTTGACAAAGGCGCTAAAGTAGAATCCGGCACCGGGAATTTCCCGATAGGCGATCCATTCTCCGGTCAGCAGCGGGCGCACACCCTGCATGTAATGCAGCAGCAGCACTTGCTCCTGCAACGGGACCTGGGCGGTCGTATCGGCAAGATCCGCGAAAATGAAATCCGGAAAGGTCACTCGGTAAACCCTGTCCAGAAAAGGAACCCGTAGCGCAGCACCGTCCCCGGTAACCTCAAATCCGCATCTGGCGGCAATGGTGTGGATATCTTCTTCGGCCAAGGCGCCAGCACTCAGATCGCGGGCCTGCTGAAAATCGTCGATGCGTGCCATATGTGGCGTTCTCCCATGCGTGTAGAATTCGGTTTGGTTTCCACCCGGGCACCTTACCTGGCTGCGGTGAATATTTCAATCCATTTACATTACCCTTCGGATTCGCTAAACAGGGTTTGAAGTACAGGAAAGAAACAATTCCCACAGGTTGCGCCGAATTTGGGTACGTCTGCGGCGCAAATGCGAGCAAGCTGGAGGGCTTTTTTCTTTCTTACGCCCCAAAATGACCTCATAGCTGCCCTGCCGTTAGCAGGGTTCAGGAGTCCGCATGAAAGACCTGCGTGCTATCGGCACCTCGACCCAATTTTGCGCCGTAATCGGCAATCCCGTTGCCCACAGCTTGTCACCCGCCATTCACAACGCCGCCTATGCCGCCCTGGGTCTGGATTTTGTCTACCTGGCCGGCCAGGTCGAGGACGTGCACAGCGCCCTGGCCGGCATGCGCGCATTGAGCAATTTCCGCGGCATGAGCGTCACCATCCCCCATAAGCATGAAGCCATGCGGCATGTGGACGAGATTCGCGCCGTGGACCGTGCCATTGGTGCCATCAACACCGTGGTCCATGAGGGCGACCGGCTTATCGGCTTGGGCACGGACGGTCCCGGCGCCCTGAAGGCGTTAGCCGATGCACAAGTCGACCTGACCGGAAAGCACGTGCTCATGCTCGGCGCCGGCGGCGCGGCGCGTATGATCGCTTTTACCCTGGCGCAGCAGACCCGCCCGGCCGCCATCACGTTGCTGGATATCAATCCGACCCTTTTGGGACAGCTGAGCGGCGATCTGGCGGCTGAAGGCAACCCGGCCGTCCATGCGGCCCTGCTCGATAACGTCACCTTGGCCGAAGCCATGTCCAAAGCTCAGGTGATTATCCATTGCACTTCGGTCGGCATGCACCCCAATACAACGGCCTCACTGGTGCCGGTGTCGCTTTTTCGGTCCGGTCAGGTGGTCTTCGACATCGTCTACACACCGTTGGAGACACGGCTGCTGGCTGACGCCCGCTCACGGGGGTTGCAAACCGTCTCCGGTGTGGAAATGTTCATCAACCAGGCCGTACTGCAGTTTGAGCAGTTTACCGGCGTCGAGGCCCCCGTTGAAGTGATGCGCCGGGTGGTAATGGAGAATCTATCGGCATGAATATCGTTTTAATCGGCTATCGCGGTACGGGCAAAAGTGCGGTGGGACGACAGGTGGCCGAGCGGCTGGGCATGACCTGCGTCTCCATGGATGCGCGCATCGTTGAGCGGGCGGGCATATCCATTCCTGCGATCGTGCAACAGCATGGGTGGTCTAAATTTCGTGACATGGAAACCGCCGTAGCGCGTGAGCTGGGCCAGCAGGACCATTTGGTGATCGATACGGGCGGTGGTGTGATCGAGCGGCCTGAAAACATACCCGCACTGCGTGCCAACGGCCTGGTGATCTGGCTCAAGGCCTCGGTGGCGGTCATTGTTCAGCGCATTCAATTCGGCACCGAACGTCCCGCCCTGACACCGGGCAAGAGTTTCACTCAGGAGGTTGGTGAAGTGCTGACCCGGCGCCTGCCTCTTTACCAAGCCGTCGCCCAGAGGGAAATCGACACCGACCGCTTGACCCTCGACCAGGTCGCCGAGGCCGTCATCACAGCTTATCGTCTTTAGAAATCATGCAACCCGAAAGTCGCATGCTATGCCAGCCGGCTTTCCCGTAAATCAATCCCCCCCCCCCAATGACAGGCTGCTATCATTATGATAGCAGCCTGTGTGTTTTTCTATCATTTTTATCGATAAATGGGCATATGGCAGAAGGTGGGGGTATTCCTCATGCCTGCCAAACCATATAATATCAGTGACTTTGGCACTTTTTGGCATTATGGCACGTGCATTGCTTAGTTCTCTTCCAACGGCGGAAGAAATCCGACGCAACTGGTTGAAAACAGAGCGCCATATAGAAAAGGACACCCAGCCATGATCGTTGAAACGCCCAAGCCGCTGCATGAAACCCTGGATATTCCTTGCTACGCCTGCAATTTGTGCAATGCCACCCATGTGTGCCGCTACCATCTCGGAGAACTGGTAGTGCAGGTGTGCCTTTGTAACGAATGTATGCAAATGGATACCCAACGTTTGCTCAATCGCATAATCGGGATTCAAGAGCATATCGCAGAACCGATAGGTCCTTTGCCCAATTTGGATGACCTGCGATTCACACCTTCGCGGCAGACCGCTTGAGATCCGCCGGTTGCCGCATTGCCCACCATCAACAGCCTCTTCGTTTCAAAGGGTTCGCGCAAAAAAATGTGAAATATTTTAGCGCGAACCCTAAGTATCCTCAGGCATAGTCCGATAAAGTATTTGTTCTGGCTTGATAGGTGCGGGTTTACGATCCGGCTCGGATTTCGGGTGTCAGGCAATGGTCGTTCTTGCCGATAGATTGCTTTCTACGCGGTTGGCCGGGTGCTCCCGGACGGAAAATTGTAAAGATCGATGGCGGATAATGGGAAAATCATACCTTTGAACGTGATGCTGGTCACGGCGGACGCCATTCTGGCCGGGCAGGTTCGCGACGGCATGGCGGGCATCGGATCTTTAATGGTGGCCGCGTCCCTGCAAAACAGCCAGGCACCGGGGGCATCCGCACCTATCGATGCGATCCTGCTCGATCTGCATCTGCCGGATAGCGATGGGTTGGAAATTCTGGCGCAGATGCAGTCAACTTTCCAAGCTGCCCCGGTCATCGTCCTGGGCGATGTACACGACGAGCGTCTCGTCTTGCCCGCGGCTCGGCTCGGTGCTCGCGGTTTCCTTTTCAAACAAACGATCACCGGCACACGCCTGGCCGATCTGCTACATCTGGCCGTGGCGCGCCACCATGACCGGCAGTGGCAAGATCAGTACTGCGCGCTCAACAAAGAGGCCTACAATTCCGACTATCAGAGCGAAGAAAAATACCGATACATTCTCGAGAACATCGAAGACATCTACTTCGAGTCCGATCTGAAGGGCAACCTCACATATTTCAACCCTACCTTGGCCGAGCGTATGGGATACACCCGCGAGGAAATGCAAGGCACAAGCTGTCGTGCATACTTGGATGAGAAGAATGCCCACATCTGTATCCAAGCGCTAAAAGAGATTTACAAAACAGGCCGACCCAATCCGTCTCTTCAATATGAAGTCATCCACAGGGACGGAACAATCAGAGCCATGGAAAGCTCAGTTTCGCCCATCAAGTCGGAAAGCGGCGCCATCGTGGGCTTCTGCGGCATCTCCCGGGATATCACCGAACGTAAATCAATGGAACGTGCATTGGCCGACGCCAAGGAGCGGGCCAATGCGGCCATCCGGGCCAAGGATGAATTTTTGGCCAACTTGAGCCATGAAATCCGAACGCCCATGAACGGTATCATCGGCATGTACAACCTGCTGCTGAGCACCGACCTGGACCCCCAACAAACCGATTATGCGCTCACCGGCAAACGCAGCGCCCAAACCCTGCTCGTAGTCATCAACAATATCCTCGATTTTTCCAGAATAGAGGCCGGTAAACTGGCTATCGAAACCGTTGACTTCGATTTGCGAGGCACCATCGAGGATATGGTCGATCTGCTATCCGCGCAGGCTCACGCCAAGGGGCTTGAATTCATCTACGACATCTGCCATGAAGTCCCCTCACTGCTCATGGGTGATCCTGGCCGGCTGCGTCAAGTGCTCATGATTTTGATTCACAATGCCATAAAATTCACGGATCAGGGCGAAGTGGCGTTTTTTACCACCCTTGAGGCCGAGGATGAACGCACAGCCGTCATCCGATTTACAGTCAGGGACACCGGCATCGGCATTTGCGCTGACGATCAAGCGCATCTATTCAAATCGTTTCAGCAGGTGGACACCTCCACCACCCGTAAGTACGGCGGCGCCGGCCTTGGGTTGGCCATCTCCAAGCGGCTCGCTGAATTGATGGGCGGACGAATGGATTTGGAGAGTGAGCCGGGCAAGGGGGCTACCTTCTGGTTTACGGCCGCTTTTACCAAGGCAGCAGCGGCTGATCCACGGACGGCTAACTTGTCTGATGCATTGAGGGACAAGCGCATCCTCATCGTGGATGACAACCAAAGCAACCTGGATGTTCTTGATGGCTACCTGGCCCTGTGGGGCAGCAGTTGCGACCGTGCGTCCAGCGGGGACGCGGCCCTGTCTTTGATGCGCGCCGTGGCCTCGGCCGGTGCGCCGTATGACATGGTGATCTGCGATCGGGTCATGCCTGGCATGGATGGCGTCGCGTTGGGCAGGCATATCAAAATCGACCCGGAGCTCAAAGATACCCTTCTGGTCATGCTTGCCTCCCAGGGACTGCCGTGTGATGCAGCTGAAATGAAACGCATCGGCTTTTCCGCCTATCTGACCAAACCCACCAGCCGCAGCCACCTTTACGATTGCCTGTCCATCGTATTGAATCGAAAAGAGGAGCTGTCTTCGGAAAACAAGCCGGCACCATTGGTGACCAGCCACATGCTGACCGAGGATCGACGCCGCAAGATACGCATATTGCTGGCCGAGGACAATCCCATCGATCAGAAGTTCGCCCGCCATCTGCTGGATCGATTCGGTTTTGGGGTGGACACCGTACCCAATGGGAAGACGGCTTTGACCGCCCTGGCCGCCCGGCGCTACGACCTGGTGTTGATGGATGTTCAAATGCCCGGAATGGACGGCTTCGAGGCAACCAGCAGCATTCGTGCCGCCGGTGTCGGAGCGCGCAACCATGACATTCCCATCATTGCCATGACCGCCCACAACCAAAGCGAAGACCGCGAGCGGTGCATTGCCGCCGGTATGAGCGATTACATCCGCAAGCCCATCCAACCCGAGGAGTTGTTAAAGGCCATTGAGCGCGCCATTGCCGCCGGACCTGTCCGGCAAGCGGCTACGGAAAAACAGATCGAAGGTGATTGACATGACCGCTGATATTTCCAACGACCATTACATATTGCTTCTGGTGACGCATGACACTGCACTGGACGGTGCCATTCAGGGGATGTTGGCCGATTCGAAACCAGTTTCGGGGTGGGTCCACCCGGTCCGCAGCATAGATGCTTGCATCGAGGCGCTTTCGACTCGGCCGTTCGACCTCGTTCTGCTGGACTTGAGCCTGCCGGACATGCCCGGGCCCGAGGGGCTCAAGACCCTTCGGGCCTCATCGCATCACCCGCCCGTCATCGTGTTCGATGAAACGCATAACGATACCC
>JABDRH010000318.1 GCA_013041835.1 Desulfatitalea sp.
GAACCGCGGCTGCCAGCCCAATTCGCGTTTTATTTTATCGGCATTGATGGCGTACCGGCGGTCGTGCCCCGGACGGTCGGAGACAAATTGGATCAAGCGCCGGCTGCCGTTGCTGCCTTGCCGGCCGAGTCGTTCGTCCAACAGGTCGCACAACAGCTCCACGACGGCGATGTTGGTACGCTCGGCGCCGCCGCCGATGTTGTAGGTTTCCCCCGGCACGCCCTTTTCCAATACCGTGACCAGGGCCTCGCAGTGATCGATAACATAGAGCCAGTCACGTACGTTTTGCCCGTCGCCATAGACCGGCAGGGGCTTTTCGTAGATGATGTTCAAGATTGTCAGCGGGATCAGTTTTTCAGGAAACTGGTAAGGGCCGTAATTGTTCGAGCAGTTGGTGACCATGGCCGGCAACCCGAAGGTACGGTGCCAGGCGCGCACCAGATGGTCCGAGCCGGCCTTGGAGGCTGAATAGGGGCTGGAGGGGTCGTAGGGCGTACGCTCGGTGAATTGGCCCGTGGCGCCCAGACTGCCGTAGACCTCATCCGTGGAGACGTGGATGAAGCGAAACGCAGTCGGCCGACCGCGCGTTTCCCACATCTGCCGGCAGGCCATGAGCAGCCGCGCCGTACCGTTGATGTTGGTCTCCACAAAGGCCATGGGCCCCAGGATGGAACGGTCCACATGGGACTCGGCGGCAAAATGAACAACGGCGTCGGGCGCCTCCTGGGCCAGGATGTCGGCGAGCAGGTCGTTATCATTGATGTCGCCGTGAACGAACGCGTAGCGCTCCCTGAATTGTGCCGCCAGATCATCCAGGTTGGCGGCATTGCCGGCATAGGTCAAGGCATCCAGGTTGACGACACGCCATCGCGAGCACGCCATCAACACGTGACGGACAAAATTGGACCCGATGAAACCAGCCCCGCCGGTGACAAGCATCGTTTTCATGTGTTTTTTTACCCTTGGTCGTCTGTGGCGCAGCTATTATGCCGGCCGTATACATCGTCAAGCCGAACGACATCATCCTCGGCCAGGTAGCTGCCCGACTGAACCTCAACCAATTCCAGGGGGATTTTACCGGGATTTTCCAGGCGATGCACGATTCCCAAAGGAATATAGGCGGATTGATCCTCTTTCAAAATGAACTGCTCGTCACCGCGGGTCACCAGAGCGGTGCCTTTGACCACCACCCAATGCTCCGCGCGGTGAAAATGCTTTTGCATGGAGAGCTTGGCTTTGGGTTTGACGGTGATGCGCTTGACCAAAAAACGTTCGGACACATCCACGTCCTCATATGAACCCCAAGGCCGGTACACGTTACGGTGGGTCAGGGTCTCTTCCCGCTGCCGGGCTTTGAGCTGATCCACCAGGGCCTTGACTTGCTGCACTTGTTCACGGGGCGCCACGAATACCGCATCCTTGGTCTCGACCACCACGTGATCGTTCAATCCCACGGCCGTAACCAGCCGGCTGGTGGCATGCACGAAAGAACGCCGCACATCCTGCAGGATGACATCCCCATGCACCACGTTTTGCCGGTCGTCCTTGGGACCGGCCTGCCAGAGAGCTTCCCATGAGCCAAGGTCGCTCCAATCGCAGGCAAGGGCCAACATGACACCGTCCGTGGTCTTTTCCATGACCGCGTAGTCAATGGAATCCGATGGGCATTGCGCAAAAGCGGTTTGATCCAAACGGAAAAAGTCAAGGTCTTCGCGCCCTCTGGCCAGGGCCTTCCGGCAGGCGCTTAAGATTTCCGGTGCATGCGCCTCCATCTCGGCCAAAAGTTTGCCGGCCTTGAACATGAACATGCCGCTGTTCCAGAGGTACTCTCCTGAATTCATGTAACGGACAGCGGTATCGTGATCCGGTTTTTCCACGAACCGATCGATGGCCCAGGCTGACAGGTCGCCGTTTTGCAGGGTCGGCCCTTTTTTGATGTATCCATATCCGGTCTCGGGCGCATTGGGCGTGATCCCGAAAGTGACCAGATACTCTTTTTCGGCATATGAGATTCCCTGTTTCACCGTTTCAACGAATCCGGACACCTTTTGGATGTGATGATCCGCCGGCAGGGCCGCCAGAATCGCCTCCCCCCCCTGCCTGGCCACGGCCATGAGCGCGGCGACGGTCAGGGCGGGAGCCGTGTTGCGGCCGACCGGTTCGAGTACAATGGCACCCGGTTGAACGTTGATCGAACGCAGTTGCTCGGCCACGATAAACCGGTGGGCATCGTTGCAAAGCAGGATCGGCGCCTGAAGCCCCTCGATGTCAGCCAGCCGCGTGATGGTGCTTTGCAGCAAGGAGTGCTCATCAACCAACTGCATGAACTGTTTGGGATAGCGTTTGCGGGACAGGGGCCATAAACGCGTGCCGGAACCTCCGGCCAGAATAACGGGCGTTAGCATGTTCGGTGTTCCTGATTTGATCTGATTGGGCAACCTATTTGGGTTCATCCGGATCGCTACACGCGTTTGGTTCGCAACGATCGGATATGTAACACAAAAATGATGATCCGTAAATGGCCATGATGAAGAAGCTTGCACAGGCAAGTATCTTAGGGCTCGCGCAAAAATAACTTCCCATTTTCATGCGCCGATCCATCTCACCCGGCTGCGTTACACATAGATGGAAAGCCGCATCGGGTCAAGGCCAAGCCTTTTTGACCTGCGACGGTCGTTGGGCTATAGTGCCTTCACGTGTTGCTCCGGAATGCGACATCGACCCTAACGCCGAAACGACAACCCATGCGTCTTTTCAATCGCTTCACCTTTTGCAAGCAAGCCCTGCTGCCAATCGTCATCGGCCTTTTGATCAGTCATATGACGGCCATTGCTTTTGTCTGGCGGTCCAACGCGTTGCTGCAAGAAAGCTTGATGGCGCTGCACGCGAACGGCTGGTTGACATTGCCCGCCGGGCCGGCGGCTGCCCTGCTGGGCGGTTTTAAAGCAGCCGCGTCGGGTGCGCTTTTCTTCACCTTGAGCATCGGCGCCGGGCTGACCCTGGCCGCATGGTCGGTGTGCCGCGTATTGCAATTGCTGTCAGAAACCCGGTGGAAGATATCCAAACCGGCTTTTGAAATGACCTTGCTTTCAGCCCTTATCTTCTGGGCCGCGCTGATGGTCTACGTCAACTTCAACGGGTGGGTGTTTTTCCCGTCCTTGTTTGTCTTGCTGACGCCGCTGGTCGTGGTGCTAACAGCCGTCCGGCTAAAGAACAAAGGCCCTCGGCGACCATCCCAATACTGGCCCCTGCCCCTGGCGGCACTGCTGCTGCTCACCGGGCTGTGGGCCACCCAGTTCAACGCCCGGATGTTCTTGACCATCCGTGATCAACTGCTGATGTCCAATCCCATAGGCAGCCGCGTCAACGATTTTTACTACCGCTACACCCTCTTTGCCGCACAGAGCTTCAAATCTTTCCAACAAAAATCCATTCGCCCCTGGCGGCCGGGGTCCGGACTGGATGAGGCCACCACCGAAAGACTGGCGCGGGTGCTGGCCAGGCATGATGTGCTGCTGACGCCTCGCCTCGAACCGGTGGACTTGATCATCCGGCCATCCGGTGGACAACTGATGCTCCGTTCACCACGACATGATGGGTTGACCGTGACTGTCAGCGACTTGATGCGCGAACCCGGCGCCTGGCTCGAACGATTTTCCCGTGCGACCGACCGATACGGTCCCTTCCGGCGTCTGGTGTTTGTCGGTTTGCTGCTCGGCTTTCCCATCCTGTTGTACGTGACGGTGGACGGCTTCATCGGACGCCTCGCCGGCCGGTTTGCCGGCGAAACAGCCACGCTCTGGATTCGCAGTTGCACCTGCCTGGTCATCGGCGCACTTTGTTTTCTGCCCATGGCGGCCGTCCCCGAGATTTCAATCGGCCTCGACAGTGTGGGCAACGCTTTAGACACTGATGATCTGAACACCCGCATGGCGGCGTTAAAGTACATCGAATCGCAAAAAATCGATATCGCCCGCTACCCGCACTACCGGCAACTGCTGCACAGTCCCTGGGACGCGGAACGTTACTACCTGGCCCGCGCCCTGGCCTACGCGGGCAACGCCGCCACCTTCGAAGACTTGCTGACCCTGATCGAAGACCCCCACCCGAATGTGGTGTGCCAAGCCTATTATGCCCTGGGGAAACGCGGCAACCGGGCCGCACTGGAACCGATCAGACAAAAAATGCAGCAATCGGACCACTGGTATGTCCAATGGTACGGCTATCGGGCCATGAGGCGTCTTGGATGGCACCAAAGCCTTTCAAAGTAGATCCGGCCGCCCTGGCGGCCGCCATGGGCGCGATCCTGATCATCGAATTGCTCGCGGGATGGGTGCTCCGCGCGCTGCCGCTGCCGGCCTATGGCCGGCTGGGAATGGTGCGGGCTCTGCAATCCGCGGCCATCGTCGCAATTTTTCTATTTCGAGGTCAGGGTCTGAACACTCTGGGATGGGCGCCCCGCGATTGGCCCCGAGGGATCAGGATCGGGATGTTCTGGTCGCTGGGATTTGGTGCCGCCGCCCTGCTGGGCATGGTATTGATTCACTTGGTGGGGCATTACCCGCTGCAGTGGTTGCGGATTCCCTTGCCGCGACGGAACGTCGAGTTGGTGCTGCTTTTTCTGGTGGGCGGGCTGATCGGGCCCCTGGCCGAGGAGCTTTTTTTCCGTGGCGTGTTGTACGCCTATTTCAGACGTTGGGGCATTGCAGCGGCACTGGCCGCGAGCACGGCGATCTTCGCCCTTCTGCACTTCAATGCCGTGCCCGTCACCCAGGTCGTCGGCGGCCTCGTGTTCGCCCTGGCCTATGAACGACACCGCAACCTCATGGTGCCCATCGTCATCCACGTTTTGGGCAATTCGGTGCTGTTTGCGC
>JABDRH010000227.1 GCA_013041835.1 Desulfatitalea sp.
TTCTTGGCCCGCTCCGATATCAATACCGACGAGATCATTCCGGCGCGCTACCTGACCGAGATCACCAAAGAGGCGCTGCAGCCCCACTTGCTTGAAGACCTGAACCTGGAAGAATTCGATCCCCGGGCCGACATCGACGGCAAGCGGGTGGTGATCACCCGCAGCAATTTCGGCTGCGGCTCATCCCGGGAACATGCCCCCTGGGCCTTTGAAGTCAATGGCATCCATGTGGTCATCGCCGAAAGCTTTGCCCGCATCTTCCGCCAGAACATGTTCAACTGCGGCATGCTGGCCATCGAACTGCCCGCCGCGACCATCGATGATCTGTTCAACCGCTTCGCCGGCCGACCCGCCGAAGCCGAAGTGGATTTCGACGCCGGCCGCTTGACCCTCCGCTGCGCTACCGACGAGGCCGTCCACCCCTTCGTCATCTCCGACTTCGACCGCGGCCTGGTGCAGGCCGGCGGATGGGTCGACTTTGCCGACCAGCGCTACTGAATCACATTTGCGTGTTCGTTTGCAGGCGTACTATGCGGCGCATATGCCGTATTTGGGCAAAATATCGTGGATTACCGTAAAGCGATGGGCCATCAGGGCATCGTGGAACAGTTTCCAATCGCTGAACAGAAAGCCCGGCGAATAGGGGAATACTTCTTTTTTCAAATCTTTCTTTCGTGTCGTGCCCAGCGCTTGATGTTTCCAGGAACCTACGCCCTTGGCGCTATATTCGAGTTTAACCGCCGGGAATCCAAACGCGCCCTGGCCGATCAACAACAGCCACCTCTTGTGACGTTCCTTGCCGTTGTCATCGCTGATGTCGGCCATCCAACGACCAAGCGTATTTCGCTGGCCATGATCTAGCCCCGGTACATTGGCCCGCGGATCCCCGGCCAAGTATCGCTGCATGGCTTTACTCATCTGCTGGGCGGCATCGACAAAGATATCCGTGTTGTTGCGAGAGATCACCTTGCCGTGACAATCGCGATACTTCCAGGATAGAAAAGGCTTGTCCGGATTACTCAACGCCGCACCATGCCCCAGAGGCAAAACATCGCCCACGAACCTACCGGTCACCGAATCCCACACATCACCAAAGAAATCCTTCAATCTTGCATTGAAAGAAGCATCCGGGTCCTGCCTTTCATCCAATATGGAAATGTCGTTGACATCATGACAAACCCCGGCAAATCGCTGGTGAGCCCAGGTATCCGCATAGACATGCAGGGTAACGCCCAAACGGTGCAGACCATAGCTTTTTTTTCGATCGGCAATGCATGATGCCACGATTTCCTGTGCGACAAGGCTGCCTGGCAAATTCGTGATCTTGTGAATGAATGATCCGTCCGGGTTGCCACCGGCCGGTTTACCGCCATTTCCCGGGAGAAAATGGAATGGAATCCACACATGGCGATTGGCCAAAGCGGAAAAATTGCGGTAGTCCAAAGCCTTGTGAGCCGAACTGATCCGGGTATACATAGCGCCGTTGTCAAACTTGACGGTTCCCGAATTGGTGGCATCGTCCACATACTGGGAACAGTAAGCGACAATATCGGCCTGCCGGTGCGCAAAGCCCGCCATTCGGGCGATGACATATACGACCGCATGGTGAAAATCAATCTGCATGATGGCCTCCTTGTTCCATTTTCAGCAGAGAGAAAGTGACGTCGAAATCAAAAAGAGACCCCATGTTCGTCAATGCCCTGACTTCTGCACAAAATAAAGGGAATTGATATGATTTGAACAATAGACGATTTGCATTGCCTAACCGGATGATGCCCAATGGCATGATCGATTTTGAAGTATATGGGTTGAAAAAACAAATGTTGTCAATAAGAATTTATGGGCTTGGTTCTAACATCGCCCACTGACTTGATTCGAAAGCTGCATCAGAGCATTACCGTATGTCTGGTCAAAGAATATCGAGATATTCTGTATTTTTGTAACGCAGCCGGGTGAGATGGGTCGGAACATAAAAATGTGAAGTTATTTTTGCGCGAGCCCATTGTATCGCCGGCAAAACATGCGTAGTAGGATCTAGCGGATAAAAAAGGGAAATCCCCGGATCGAAGCGTTTTCGGTCCGGGGATTTTTTTTTGCCTGCATTCACTGTGCACAAACCGACGTGGAACCGCTCGTGGTCATGGCCCAGGCCTTTGGCGCTGTTGTGGCGGGCGTCGTTCAAAAAAAGGAGTCGTCATTGGATCTATTTGTGCGGATAGCGTGTAAAGGCCGGTGTATCTGTCCGGCGGCCTTTCTTTTTTTGTCTATTTGGGTCCACCCGGCCCAGGCCGCAACTGTCGCTATTCTGGAAATTGACATCAACGGCTATCAGGTCCACCAGGCCATTAAACAACTGGCTTTACCGGAATCCGTGCAAACGCGGTTTTTCACGCTGAAAGATGTGACGGAAAATGACGATGCCAAAACCTATATTTCGGGATCAGCCGTGGTGTTCGTCAATGTGATGATGCGTGAACTGGTTGACTACATGGTGAATGAAAACCTAATGGCCCACCGGGCGGTCTACGCCCTGAACCCGGCCGGTGATATTGAAGAAGTGACCCAAAAGGGTTTTGTTTTCGACCAGGAGATCATGGACTACCACCATCACCTGACCGTGCCCAACCTGGTGAATATGGTGCGGCTGGCGGTGAAGCGTCATATTGATCCGACCGTCACCTTCGAAGCGGTGGAAAAACTACCTGAAGCCTGCATTTACCATCCCGGGGCTCCGGAAAAATATCAATCCTTTGATGCATATCGAAATTGGTACGCGGGTCGGTCCGGTTACCGCGTCGAACAGCCTTGGGTGGGGCTTCTATTATACAGCAGCAACCTGAAAGAGGGACAGGTGGAAGCCGCTGATGTCTTGATCAGGGCGCTGGAACATGCCGGATTTAATGTGGCGGCTTGTTTCGGGCCGGTTGAATTGGTATTGGCCCGGCAGTTAAAACCGGTGGACGGCAAAGCACCGGTGGACATGATCCTGGCGTTCACCCTGAAATTTGCTTCCGGCATCAATGATGAGTTGCGGGCCCGGCTTGCCGCGTTGAACGTACCGGTCTTTAATGTCATCCGCCCCTTTGCGGAAACCACGGACCAATGGCGTCAAAGTGAGGTGGGTTTAAGTCCCATGGAAACGGTCTGGGCCGTGGCCACCCCCGAATTTTCAGGCGCTATCGAACCCACGGTGCTGATGGGTAAACGTGAAATTCATGACAATGGCCGTGGACTCTACGTTAATGAAATTGTGGATGAAACCCTTGACCTGTTGATTCAACGCCTGAAAAACTGGGCCGTGCTCCAGCGAAAGGCCAATGCGGACAAAAAGGTGGCGATCCTCTATTACAATCACAGCCAGGGCAAGCAGAATATCGCCGCCGCCTACCTGAATGTGTTTCGCAGCCTGGAGCGGATCCTTAAACGTATGCAACAGGAGGGCTACACGATCAGCCAAAGCGACCCGCTGACCGAGGCGCGGCTTCAAGCGTTGATTCTGGATGGGGGCCGCAACATCGGTTCCTGGGCCCCCGGTGAGCTGGAGGCATTGCTGGCAGGCGGGCAGGCGGAACGTATTGCCATGGCGGAATATAAAAAGTGGTTCGATCAATTGCCGGAAGATTTCAAAAAACCCGTCATCGCCCAATGGGGTGCGCCGGAAGACTGCACCATCATGACCAGGGACGGTTTCATGGTGATTCCCATGGTCAAACTGGGCAATCTGGTATTGTTGCCGGAACCGGCCAGGGGATGGACGGATGATCCCATGAAACTTTACCATGACACCACGCTGTATCCCCATCATCAATATATCGCGGCATACCTCTGGATCGCGAAAAAGTTTCAGGCGGACGCCATGGTGCATTTGGGTACCCACGCCACCTATGAGTGGCTTCCCGGAAAGCAGGCTGGCCTTTTGCCTTCGGATCCGCCCGAGATCATGACCGGCGGCATACCCAATATCTACCCCTATATCGTTGACGACATCGGCGAAGGGATCCAGGCCAAACGGCGGGGCCGGGGCGTTATCCTGGATCACCTGACGCCTCCGATGAAGGAAGCGGACCTGTATCATGAATACAGCCAACTGCACGACCTGTTTCACAAATACGAATACGCCAAATCCAATCACGGCGAGACCGTGCCCGAATACATGCAGTCCATCCAAAAACTGGCAGAGGAGACCGGGATCGCCGGTGACCTTGGGATTACGCGGGTCGATGAAGACGCCATGGAAAAAATTCATCTCTACCTGCATGAGATCGATACAAATTCCCTGCCTTACGGATTACACACCTATGGAAAACCTTACGATCCGGATGCGGCTGCAGAGACGGTCCAATTGATCATCAAGCAGAATCCCAAAGCGGATAAAAAACAGGTGCGCCGAGACCTGGATGCGTCTTCTGTCCAGGAAATGAATCACTTCATCCGGGGTTTAAATGGAGAATATATTCCTGCCGGAGAAGGGAATGACCCCTTGCGCAATCTTGCGGCCATCCCCACGGGGAGAAATTTTTACGGCTTTTCACCGGCCAAGGTCCCTTCAAAGGCGGCCTGGGAAATCGGCAAGCGGGCCGCCGTGCGGATGATCGAAGAAAAGATGAAAAAGGAAGGGAAATACCCGACAAAGGTCGGCGTGGTGCTCTGGGCCACGGAGACCACGCGCAATGAGGGCGTGAATGAAAGCACGATCCTTTATTTGATGGGGGTCGAGCCGGTTTGGGACGCCACCGACCGGGTGACGGACAGCCGCGTCATCCCCGGTTCTCAACTGGGAAGGCCCCGCATTGATGTGCTGATCAATCCTTCGGGCTTGTACCGGGATATGTTCCCGAACAAACTGATCTTTCTGGATCAGGCGGTTCAAAAGGCCATGGCTCAGACGGACATCGAAAACCTTCTTGCCAAAAATAACGCGGTCATTAAAAAAGCGCTGATGGCTTCAGGGATGAGTGACGCCGAGGCCCGGATGCAATCACGCTTTCGCATATTCACGGAAAAACCGGGCTCGTACGGAAACGGTGTGGCGGAAATGGCGGGTGCCTCAGGCCTATGGGAATCCGATGACGCCATCAGCAACATCTATCTGAACCGCACCCAGTTTGCCGTGGGACAAGGCCAATGGGCCGTTCCCGTGAAGGGGGCGTTGACAGAAAACCTCAGGGCCGTGGATATCGCGGTGCATTCCCGGTCCAGCAACGTCATCGGTATCATTGATACGGATGACTTTTTTATGTACCTGGGCGGCATGTCTCTGGCCGTGAAAAACGTGAAGGGCGAGGCCCCGGACACCATGGTGACCATGCACCGTCGCAAGGATGAACTGATGGTGGAAGATGTGGCCAAGACCATCGGCCGGGAATTGCGCACCCGATATCTGAATCCCCAATGGATTGAAGGCATGAAGCGGGACAACTATGCCGGCGCGCGGCAGATGGCGGACTTTGCGGAAAATCTCTGGGGCTGGCAGGTCACGGTGCGAAATGCGGTGAAAGCAGCGCAATGGCAACAGGTATTCGAGGTGTATGTGGCAGACAAGTACGGCATGGCGTTATCTCAGTTTTTCAATGAGAACAGTCCCTGGGCCTACCAATCCATGACCGCCCGCATGCTGGAGGCGGTCCGAAAGGGGTATTGGCAGGCGGATGAGCACACGACCGGCAAGCTGGCGGCCGAATATGCCTTGAATGTAGTGGAAAAGGGGGTCGCCTGTTGTGATCATACCTGCAACAATCCGCTTTTGAACCAGATGGTCGTGCAGATCATCTCAGTTCCCGGCGTCTTGTCGCCGGAGGTGGTGGAAAAATTCAAACTGGCCGTGGAAAAGGCGGCAGGCAAGGTGTTGGATCAACAGGTCAAGGCGCGTCAGAACCTGTTGACGGATCTCAAAAATGTAACGCAGACGGCCCCCAGTGATTCATCGCCGGCCGATGCAATGAAAAAAGAACCGGCGCCGGCTGAAGCGTCCCAGGGGGATCAACCCGATACGATTGAAGGCTACAAGATGGAAGAGATGAACCAGCGTGATGACACCACGGATCTGACCTCTTCCGGCATTCAGTGGGCCGCGTCACTGTTTGTTATTTTGATGATGGCCCTGTTTGTCTGGGGATCACGCCGGAGATCCTAATCAAGGAGATGTGAATGATCTACAAAAGTTTGATCCTGGGAATACTGTTCAGTATCGGTGTTTTCTCCGTCAAAAGCGGTGTGGGGCTATCGTATTACCTGTTCCAGACCGTTTCAAAACGAACAAGACTGGGGACTTACGTGCTTTCCGCCGGTGCATATCTTTTGGTTTTTCTGGCATCCGTGCTGATTCTCAAGAAGATCGAGCTGATCCGGCATATGGACGTTGTCCAGGATTTTGTCCAATCCGGGATGCTCATCCATTTGATCATGGCCGCCATGCTGATGGTATGGGGTGTCGTGCTGTTGAAGCGGGATGGAACGTTGCATCAAAAAAGCAAAGGATGGCTGCTTCTGGCTGCTCCGTGCCCGGTGTGCGCTATTGTCATCTTTTTCTCCGTGGGGTTTCTGATGACCTGTTTTCCGGACTTTCCCATGGGGGTGACACTGGTGTTGTATGC
>JABDRH010000230.1 GCA_013041835.1 Desulfatitalea sp.
CCGGATGGGTGCCGGTCAGGTTCAGCGCCTCGTTTTGGCCGCCCATCAAGCGCGACAATTCGTCATTGACGATCTTGATCACCTGCTGGCCGGGGGTGAGGCTGGACATCACCTCCTGGCCCATCGCCCGCTCCTTGATGTCGGCGATGAACTGTTTGACCACCTTGAAGTGGACGTCGGCCTCCAAAAGCGCCATGCGCACCTCACGCAACCCTTCGGAAATATGCTTCTCCGATAGGGTGCCGTGCCCTTTGAGGCGCTTGAAAACGCCGTCCAGTTTTTCACTCAGGCTGTCAAACATTGCCGCCGCACCGCTATTGTCCAATAAAGCCTTGAAAATAAACCGATATGGATGTTAAGTCAAGCAAAACAGGCGGCAACACAAGCGGTTGTCGCCTTGCATTTGTTGGATACAAAAATCGATCTGCCATAGCATTTTTTGAAAATGATGGCAAGGCCCCCATTGAAATTATGTTGCCCGATATCAAATCATTGACCCCCAAAACACTGGGGCAGTGGCTGGCGGAACAAGGCCAGCCCGCCTACCGCGCCGAGCAGATCCTCAAATGGATCTATGTGCGGTTGGCGGACGGATTCGACCAAATGACCGATCTGAGCAAGGCATTTCGCGGCCTGCTGGCCTGCCGGTTCACCTACGGGCGGTTGAAGATCGGTCAAGTGCGCACGGCCGCGGACGGCACCCGCAAGTTTCTCTTTGAACTGCAAGACGGTCAACACGTGGAAAGCGTGCTGATTCCTGAACGCAATCACGATACGCTTTGCGTTTCCAGCCAGGTGGGTTGCGCCCAGGGGTGTCGCTTCTGCCTCACCGGCCGGGGCGGCCTCGTGCGCAACCTGGCGTTCAGCGAAATCGTCGGCCAGGTATGGGAAACCCGCAAGCAGATGGATGATCCGGCCCACTTGACCAACCTGGTCTTCATGGGCATGGGCGAGCCGTTGGCCAACTACACCCAGCTCAAAAGCGCCATCGAGATGCTCACCAACAGCGACTGGGGCATGAAGTTCGCATCGCGCCGCGTGACCGTCTCCACGGCCGGCCTGGTGCCCAATTTGCTGCGTTTGGGCCAGGAAACGCGCGTCAACGTGGCCATCTCGCTCAACGAAGTGCACGACGAGGCCCGCACGCGCCTGATGCCCATCAATCGCAAGTATCCCCTCGCCCAACTGCTGGACGCCTGCCGGCGCTATCCATTGCCCAAGGGCCGAAAACTGACCTTTGAGTATATTCTTTTCAAGGACGTCAACGACTCACCGGCGCATGCCCGCCGGCTGGCCCAACTGCTTGCGCCCCTGAAGGCCAAGATCAACCTGATTCCCTTCAATCCATATCCCGGCAGCCGGTTTCAAAGACCCGACGAAGCATCCATTCAAGCCTTCCAGGCCGTGTTGATCCAAAAGCATTTCACGAGCGTGGTCAGGTACAGCAAAGGCGAGGATATCATGGCGGCCTGCGGCCAATTGCGGGGGATGGTGGTTAAATCCATCGAGTAGCGCCCTGATCCTTTATTTTTTTGTGCCTTGCCGGGTGAGCGCCTCAACACCTAAAAATGTAAATCTATTTTTGCGCGAGCCCTTAGCCGCATGAAGCATGAAGCAATCAAAAGCAAAGTCTATCAAAATGATAGTCGTCCGAAAATCACGCCGGCCGCGCCAATTTGCGTGTTGACAAACGGCGCCCGATGTGTTTTTTGGACCAATAAGAAAGTTGTAAAATGCTTTCTACCTCCCGCGTCAAGGAACAAGGATGAAAAGCGAAGGGAAGCGTTCGACCCCGCTTCCAATTGCCTATGTTCTCGGCTTGCGATGAATTGCCGCCGGGGTGATCAAGTCATACCCGCCATGACGGAACCGGAATGGTGAAGTGTGGCGGAAGCATTTCGTTCGGACTGAAATGCTCTCGGCCTTGAAAGATCAAGCTGAACGGATTGAAGCTGAATGCGGATTGAAGCTGAATGGGTGTTGCGTGGAAATGGATCGATGTATTGACGGGAATTCCAAGCGCAATCGTGGCGGGTTGATCGAAGAATCGAACCCCATGAAACCGGCGCCAACCGGCAATCCCGGCATTGACGCCTCCCCTCCCAAATTTCAGCTCGAAATCATGGATGGAAAACGGTTTGTTGGATTTTGCTATGCTCAACCCAAACTTCTACGATTGAGCTCGTTTCATACCGACAGCCTGGGTTTCAAGTCCATAGTGTGCGGAAAAATAGTGGTTCCGCTCAGTAGGGTGGTGAAAGCACCGAAAGAACAAAACAATCGGTTTGTAGACGAAAACCAGACTCTGAATCTGAAAGAAGAAAACCTTGAAGCTCGATTTACAAACAACAAGTTTGAGATTGAAAACCTTTTACAAAACCGAGTTGTGAGTCTTCATTAGGAGGAGATATGCATTCATTGCACATGGGAAAAGTACTGGCAGCGGTTATTGCATTATTCATCAGTTTCAATGACATTTCTACCGCGGATGAACTTGTGGTTACTGAAAGTGGCAATGTCGGCATCGGTACGGCGACGCCCTCTGGAAAACTTGATGTTCAAGGAGATATCCGAGCCGGCAACTCGAATATTTACTTTACAAAGACAAATCACACATATACCGCCATCGGAGACACTCCCGGTTATGCTGCTATTGAAAACGCAGTGGATTATAATGCATTGATGATTTTAGGGCGATCGGGAACACCCAAAGGCAGATATGTACAGCTATGGGATTATTTACAAGTCATGGGTGGTATGGATATTACGGGCAACGTCGGCATCGGTACCACAACCCCCCAATGCCCCCTCGATGTCAACGGAAACCTTCAATACAGAGCCGGTGGCAACAAAGTCCAGATGACAAGTACACCAGGCTTTCTTGCATATCTTATCGACGGCAATTTATGGGGCGTCAGCATCTGGGCGTCATCCAGACGATTCAAGGAAGATATCAGGGATCTGGATATCAGCAGCGAAAAGATACATGCACTCAACCCGGTCGCGTTCAAGTGGATCGAAGAAAGGGGCGGGAAAGCGGATTTCGGTCTTATCGCAGAGGAAGTAGCTGAAATAATACCGGAATTGGCCGCCTATGACGAAGAAGGCAAGCCATTCTCGGTTCGCTATGAACTGTTGTCGGTGCTGTTGCTGAAAGAGTTGAAAAAACAAAAAAAGCTCAATGAGCGATTAAGCGAGCAGCTACAGGCATTAAAGATAGACAACCAAAACTTCGAAGCCCGCCTGGCCAAACTGGAGCGCATGCTGGAAAAAAAGCAGAAGTGATCTCTTAAAAGGCACGAATTACACCACGAAGGGCACGAAGACCACGAAGGAATTAAAAAACATCGCATCATGACAACTTCGGGGCCTTCGATAGGAGGGGGGGGGACGTCCATTGGTTTATTGCTTTCCTTTTTCCATAATGCAGAATCCCTTCTCTTGGTGATTGGTGATGCCCTTGAGAAGGGTGACACTCTTTGCTTTTTTACATTTAATTGCTCTTGGCATCGTAGTTGGGTAGAGCGAAGCGAAGCCCAATATTGAATTGCATCAATTGCGATGGCGGAAATTATAGGCAGATATAGCATCTGTATGAAGTATATCGAATCTATCAATTACGGTGGTTTGTTGGGTTTCGCTTCGCTCTACCCAACCTACGATTTGTGGGTATATTTGCTTTTCTCCCGCGAAGCGGGAAAGAACGGAGGGTCATCATACATTGATCTGTGATTATGCTTGACATGCGCCTCCACAACAAGTTAGCCGCTTTGGCAACGGGCAACGGGCAACGGGCAA
>JABDRH010000231.1 GCA_013041835.1 Desulfatitalea sp.
GCTCCAGTTCAAGTTGTAGTAATAAGTGAAATTGTTCAGCACCTGTCCATCGGAAGCCTTGATGGCAAAGACCGCCCGCCCCTTTTGATCGATCGGCTTGGGCGTATCCAAGTCCTGATTCGTATCGTAGCCACCGGGCAGAAGAATCACTTTCGCCGATTGTTCCTTGCCGGTCTTAATGGTTCCGGCCAAAGGCTTTCCCCAGGATTGGCCTAGTGATTCGCCCTCCAACAGATTTAAGATATTGCCCAGGATGCCGCCGGTGGGCCTGAGCAAGTGATCGGGGCCGATGTTATAAAGATAGGCCGGTCTTTCCGGATGGGTTACGCTCAAGGCATGATAGGCATCGCCGCCGCGGCGCTCACCGAAGAAAAGAATTTTATCTTCGCCGCTGTCAACCACTTTGATCGCGCCGTCCACAAAGTAATCGTGTACCGGATTGTCGTCGGTGAGACGCTTCAATTTCGGAAGCAGATCTTCGGGGATAAAACTCCACAATTCCGAACCGTCCTCGTCCAGGAAGCAATGCAGCATGCCGTCATTGGCCCCCACAAAGATGCAGGTTTTGTCGCCCAGCCGCGCCACGGCCGGTGATGAATGCACGACATCGCCCATGATCCACGGCGTCTGCTCCTCACCGAAAGTGCGCCCGATGCCCAGGACATCGCTTATCAGGGCATCCCTTTGCTCCGGCGGGACCTTCAGCTTTTCGGCCGTCAAGCCGCCATTGGTGACGCTAAAATCATACAAGGAAAAGGGAGAACCGAAAAAATTTGGATATTTGGTATAAACCGTGCGCAAATGTCGATCCAGGTACAGCCGGGCGCCGGCGCCGCCGGCAAGCACATCGCCGCCGTCATTGCCGATGGACCAAAATGATTTGGCGCTGTCGAGGATCTGGCCGGTGTCAGGATCGGTGGCCGGCGCTCCGTCACGATCGCGAATGCTGTTATCATCCGGGTCGACGGCAAATTTTTTAAGGTTGCCGGACCAACGGCCATCGGCATTGGTCTCGAAAAGCCCGATATAGACATGTCCCCCGGAATAGGTGCGGTTCATTTGACTGACCGGCACCGCCGGCGACCCGAGGCCCGAATTGTCATCCGCCCAGACCGTACCGGCCACCGCAGCAGCAACAAAGCCAATAAGCAGCACCGCAAGCCTTTTCCATTGGTTCCGAATCATTATCCGATGCCCCCCATCTGTCTATTCGGCTTTGGGAAATGCTTTCCAAACACCGGCCTGCAGGACCGTCCGGTCACCGGCCGAACGGACGGTGACGGCAAAGCGGCGCTGGTAAAAATGCGATACGCTGTAAAAGGAATCAGGAGGTGGGGGCCCTTCATGGGCGTCCGCGGGAATATCGTTGGCAAAATCACTCAAACCGCCCGACGCATCGTCCGCAGCAAGTGTAGTCCCCGAGTTTTCGATACAACGCGCTTCAACCGTAAAATCCGCCACGCCATCGTCATCCTCGTCGACCGCTTCCGAATAACCGGCCGCATAGGCAAACGCATTGAGGAAACCATCTTGGTTCAACCATGGCTGGTAGTTTTCGATAGTGTGGATGAGCATGCCGTCGGTTCGATAAAAGTCATCGTTGACAAAACGCTCATTGCCGGCGATCTGCCGTTCCACAACCGACGCATTGTTGGCGGCAATGCCGATCACCGTTAAAACGGACAGAAAAAGCAGCACGGCCACGAGCACGAATCCGTCATCGTCGTTGATGATGACGCGCCTGCCGCAACACTTTTGCATCATGCCCCCCCTTTGTACGGCAGAATGACCCGGTTCCTCAGGGCCACGAAGGTGACCAGGGAACGTGAAACAGCTCTTCCCCCGGCATCTTTTTCAACGAATGTCAGGTTGATGCCCACTATGCGGACATCTTCCACGGAAGCAGCGGGCAAACTATTTTCATCCAGGTAGGAGAAGGTCATAGCGCTCACTTCATCTTCATTCGTCAAGGGCTGCGGCGGCGGGTCGTCTTCCTTCATCCCCTGATAGAGTTGCCTGTAAATGACGCGATTTTCAGGATTGTAGTAATACGTTATCTTTTCCTGGTCGTGATCATCCACGCTACCGTTCATATTGTTATCCATGGAAAAACAGATGGTATTCACTTGCGCAACGGCAATACCGGCATTGGCGCGGCGCAGGGGATCGAATCCGGCCATGCGGATCTCCGCTGCCATGATGTCCAGCGCCGCGCGCACCTCCTGCCGGGTATCGATCAGCAGTGTTTGCGTGCTGTATGCCCGCATGGATGAGACAAACACCGTGCCGGCCACGCCCGCCACGATCAGCCCGACGAACAACGCGATCAATAGTTCAACGAGCGTGAATCCCAGACGACCGGCCGGTTGCCTTGATCTGTCAGTGCGTCTATTCATGAAAGATGCCCCGGGTTATGGAACTGAATTCAACCTTGTTGGGCGTTCCCCGCGCCACGGCCCTTTGATCCGACCACGTGACGGCAACGGTCACGCGTCGCGAAAAAAGCGTATGCGGCGCCACCGCCCAACTCAGGGTAAAAGGGCCGCCCAATGCGCCATCCTGACCGATGTTCGCTTCAATCCCCCCGGCGTCGACCTTCAGGTCGTTGCCGACGGTATCGTCAAGGCTCAACAGGCTGCCATTGAGTTGCTCGATCCGTGCCTGGGCCAGAAGGGTCGCCTGGGAAAGCCGGTTGGCGTAACCATTGTCCTTTATGGCGTGGGCCTGCAGCATGGCCAGTGCCAGCAATCCCACGGTGGAAACGAACATGGCGATGAGCACTTCGATAAGCGTGAAACCCGATTTGCCAGGCCTACCGACCCTATCATTGAATGGGGACTTTTCCCTGAATAGATGTTTGCCGCCTGCCGCGTGCATTAGTGTTTCACAATCCTAACCCTGCCGGTTGGGGCAATAATGACGTCCTGTTGTTTATTCTTAATATTATGCAAGGAAGCGGTCCCGTTGTACCCATAGGCAAGCCCACGGCTGTCAAACCGAGCCCATGCCTTGCCGAACCCGAATGAAGCCGACGTAAAAACAAGTCCACCGGGCAAACCAACCGTTTTAAGGCGTGTATCCTCATCATCAGGGCTACCG
>JABDRH010000242.1 GCA_013041835.1 Desulfatitalea sp.
GGGCGGTGATCCCAGCCTGGCCAACACCATCCGCTGCGGTTTGGCCGATGCCTTTGTGCGGGCGGGTGATCATGCGGCCGCCATTGGCCATTTCGACCGCATCGTTTCCGCCGACAGCACGGCGCTCAAGGATACCGCCCTGTTCCACCTGGGACGACTCCACAGCGAGGCCGGCGACCGGCAAGAAGCGCAATCGGCTTTTGCCCGGCTTAGCGATGAGTTTCCCGATTCGATGTATGCCCAAGTCGCCAAGGAACAGATGGCGGAGATGCAGCCTTCACCGCAGCCCTGATAAACGCCCCACATCGATGCCGTACTTTTTCAACTTTTGATTCAAACCGCTGCGGCCGATACCCAACAGGCCGGCTGCGTGGGCTTGGACATAGTCGGCCTTTTGCAGTGCGCGCAAGATCAATTGTTTTTCCACATGGGCCAGGGTTTCATACAAGGTGGCCTTGGGCGAAAGGCCGTCGAGCTTTAACGCGTCGTCCTTGCGCACGTTTTGCTTAAAATCCTCGGGCAAGTTCTCCACACGGATAATTTCATCGGAGCACATGACCATCGCCCGCTCGATGACATTTTCCAATTCACGCACATTCCCCGGCCAGTTGTACTCGAACAAGAGCCGTTTTGCGGATTTGTCCAACCCTTTTACCGGGTGGCCGGCGTAGCGCTCATCGGAAAACTTTTCAATGAAATGGGCCGTCAAGGGACGGATGTCCTCCAACCGGTCTCTCAGGGGCGGCAGGACGATATGCACCACGTTCAGGCGATAAAAGAGGTCTTCGCGAAATCGGCCCTTTCGAATCTCCTCCTTGAGGGATTTGTTGGTGGCGGTGATGAGGCGGATATCCACGGTGATGGGACGAGCGCCGCCCACACGCTCGAACACCTTCTCCTGGAGCACGCGCAGGAGCTTGACCTGCAGGGCTTGGGAAAGCTCGCCGATTTCGTCCAGGAAGAGCGTGCCCTGGTCGGCCAGTTCGAATCGTCCTTTTCGCATGGCCACGGCGCCGGTGAAGGCGCCTTTTTCATGACCGAACAGCTCGCTTTCCAGCAGGCTCTCGGCCAGGGCCGAACAGTTGACGGCAACGAAAGGGTTGCCGCGGCGGGGGCTGTTGAAATGAATCGATTTGGCCACCAATTCTTTGCCCGTGCCGCTGGCGCCCTCGATGAGCACGGTGGCCATAGCCGGGGCCACCTTACGGATGGTTTCAAACACATCCTGCATGGGTTTGCTTTTGCCGATCAGATTGCCGAAGCTGTACTGAGAGGCCACGGCGTTGCGAAGTCTGCGGTTCTCCTTGACCACCCGGTACATCTCGATGGCCTTGCCCACGTACAGGATCAGTTGATCGTTGTCAAAGGGCTTGAGAATATAGCTGTAGGCCCCCTTTTGCATGGCCTCCACCGCTGTTTCCACGGTACCGTACGCGGTCATCATGATCACCGGTAGCTCGGCGTCCTTTTCCTTGATCCGCTGCATCAGCTCAATGCCATCCATCCCCGGCATTTTCATGTCGGTGAGCACAAGATCCACGTCGGACGGGTCCAGGATGGCCAATGCCTCGTGGCCGCTGCCGGCGGTCAGTGTCTCGAATCCCTCGTCCTGGAGCACCGCGCTAAGGATCAGGGGATAGTTCTTTTCATCGTCGACGATCAAGATCGTATCCATTGCATTCCTAAGTCCCGCCATTGATCGGCAGGCGCACTGACACACGGGCGCCGCCTTCGGGGTGGTTGTCGATGTGCACCCGTCCCTGGTGTGCTTCGATGATGTTTTTCACAATGCCCAGTCCCAAGCCGGTGCCTTTGTCCTTGGTGGTGAAGAAGGGATCCCATATTTTGTCTTTCACCTGGGCGTCGATGCCCTGGCCCGTGTCCTCCACGGCGATCCACAGGCTGCGGTTGGCCGATCGGGCCCATACGGTAATCTGCCCGCCGTCGGGCATGGCCTGCATGGCATTGATGAAAATGTTCAAGAAGGCCTGATAAAGCATATCCATGTCCGCATAGAGGATGGGCAGGTCTTTGTCAAATCGGGTGTGGATGGCGTACCCCTTCGATTCGGTCTGGGCCGAAAGGTAGCGGATGTTTTTGTCGATCACGTCCTCGATGCGGCAGGCGTGCCGGTTGGGTTCCTTGGGCCGCGCGTAATTGAGGAAATCGGTGATGATGGTATTCAGCCGAGACGACTCTTCGATAATGATCGCCGGAAAGCGCGCCATGGGATCATTGGGTGTGATTTTTTTTTCAAGCAGCTCGGCCGAACTGCTGATGATCCCTAAGGGATTGCGAATTTCATGGGAGACGCCGGCCACCATCTCCCCCAGTGAAGACAGATGCTTGGTGCGGCTGAGCTGCTCCTTGAGGTGAAGCTGCTCCTGGGCGCGTTTGCGGATGATGCCTTCACCGCGCTTGACGACAGTGATCATGATGAAAAAAAGCACCGACATGACAGCGCTGACCGTCACCAAGGTCAACACTTGGAACTTGAAGATGCCTTTATAATCGTCTGACAGATCCTGGACGATTTCCACGACCCCCAGCACCTCGCCGGCTACCGGACTCAGGGGTTTTTCCATTCTCAAAGGCGCAAAGGTGTTGATCTTGATCTCCTTGGGCACGCCGAAAAAAAGCTCCCAGAAGCTACCTTGCTGGACCAGCTTGGAGGTGGGTTTTCCGGCAAGGGCGTTTTGGTGGCTGGCGCCGCCCAGATTCTCCAGCCCGATGAGCTCCTTGGAAAAGCTGTAGGCAATCACGTCCCGCACGCCGTAGATGTTGACCATCTCAACGTTGAAGCTGTGCAAGGTGCTGCGCACCACGCTGTCCATACGTTGAAACTGGTCCTTGTTGCGCAGTTCGATCTTGCCGAATTTGATGCCGACCGGCAGGATGAATTGCATGAACACTTGGTGGTTGAGATTTTCGATAAGCAACAGGGCGTACGCTTCACTCTTGGCGGTTTGCATGGTGCGAATCCAGTGGGTGTTGAACAGCGACAAAACAACAGTGCCCACGAAAATCAAGCCAAGGCTCATAAAGGTGAAATATTTCACCAGGCGAAACGGCTTGGTACGTTCCGCATCGATTCCGGCCGATTTGGCGCTTTTGCGTTTAAACGGCATGACGGGCGTCCGAATTTCGACGCGCCGGGCGAACGTGTCGAAATATTGACTGTGAAACAGTAGTATCCGCATTGTTATACGATTTTATACGTATATGACATCTATTTATATATAATTGTCGAACATCGCCCGGGAATGCGCCGTCAGGACGTTTGATGGCTTTTTCAAGTTTGTGGCCTAAAGTTTGCATCGCTTCAGCCGATGAAAAGGAGGTAACCGCATGTGTTTAACCATTTGCACCGTGTGTCACTTAAACAACGAATTTGGCGCAATGTTCAGAAGATATTTTAACCCATCATCAAAACCGGTACAATATCTTGTTGTGACGGAAATTGTACCACAATATGGCTTAACTAAACAAAATTATATATAAATTATGTATAATTTCACTTGACACCCCAAAGGGCTTCCACGAGGATGAAATCAAGCACCTCAAATCGTCAAAGGAGAGCAGATCGGCCCTCTGTCAGGCCGGCCCATTGCACACCCCATAGCGGCAGTAAAGTGAATATGGCGAAAAACTCCTTAAAAAAAATCCGGGAATCTTTATTGATGAGCAAATCCGAACTCGCCAGGGAAGCCAATGTATCGCCCATCACCATCACGCGCATTGAAAGCGGAAAACCCTGCCGCATGGAAACCAAGCGGAAAATACTTTTGGCACTCGGGTACAGTTTGTCGGATGCCAAAAAAATATTTACTGAGTGAGAAAGAGAGCTATGCTGGGTAACAAAAATCGTCTGGTTGGACTTGACATCGGATCCAAGTCCGTCAAAGCGGCGGAAATTGTCGAAGGCAAGCGCGGCTACACCCTGTCGCGCTTCGGCATGGTGGACATCGGACCGGGGTTGATCGAAGAAGGGGCGGTCAAGGATCCCGAAACCGTTGCGGAGATTCTCCGCAGCCTGTTCAAGTCCTATGGCATCAAAAACCACAAAGTGGCCATCTCCATCGGCGGCTATTCGGTGATCGTCAAAAAAATCAGCGTGCAGAACGCCACCGAGGAGCAGCTCCAGGACACCATCCACTTCGAGGCCGAACAGTACATTCCCTTCGACATCAACGACGTGAACCTCGATTTTCAGATCCTGGGCGAAAATGAAAACAACCCCAACCAGATGAATGTGCTGTTGGTGGCGGCTAAAAAAGAGATGGTCAACGACTACGTCAGCCTGGCCGAACTGGCCGGCCTGGAGCCGCGCATCATCGATGTGGATGCCTTTGCATTGCAGAACATCTTCGAACTCAACTACGAACCGACTCCAAATGAGAACACCGCCCTGATCGACATCGGCGCCAGCAAGACCTCGCTGAACATTCTCAAGGGCAACCATTCGGTCTTCATGCGCGACGTCTCCCTGGGCTGCGGGCAAATCAACCAGAAGATCTGCGGCCTGATCGACTGCTCCCCCGACGAGTCCGAGGCCATCAAGTTCGGCGAGGGCAGCGACAAGATCACCGCCGACGACCTGTCGGACATTATCTCCTCGGTGGTGACCGACTGGTGCACCGAGATCCGCCGCGCCATGGACTTTTTTTATTCCACCTATCCGGACGATCAAATCAAAAAGATCATCCTCAGCGGCGGCGGCGGCAACATTCAGGAACTGCGCCAACTGCTGGCCGTGGAAACTTCGGCCGAAGTGGTCACCATCAATCCGTTCAATCACATCTACCTGGACAGCGACAAGTTCGATACCGAATATTTGGATAAAATCGCCCCCCAGGCATCCATCTGCATGGGGCTGGCCACCCGCAAAATGGACGACAAATGATACGCATCAATCTACTACCCTATCGCGCCACCCGAAAAAAAGAAAACATCCGCTACCAGGTGAATGTTTTCATCGGATCGCTCCTGCTCGTCGGTCTGGGAATATTCTGGTACTATTCGCACCTCAGCGGTCAGATCGAGGACTTGAATACCGAGATCAAAAGCACTCAGGAGCAGGTGGCCAAGTATAAAAAGATCAACCAGGAGATTGCCGAAATCAAGAAGAAGCTAGACGTGCTGGCCAGGAAGATCGACGTGATCGAATCTCTTGAGTTGAGCCGCAAGTTGCCGGTTCAACACCTGGATGCCCTCTACACCCTGCTGATTGAAAAGCGCATGTGGTACACCAAGATAGAGGAAAAGGGCGCGAACATCGAAGTGTACGGAGTGGCCATCGACAACCAGACCGTGGCCGATTATATGACCCGCGTTGAACAGTCAGACCGTTTTTCCGGTGTGCGTCTGGCTTCCGGGGGCATCCGAAAATACGTGCTGAAAGGCAGCGAGGGCATGAGCCTCAAAGAATTTGGCGTTACTTTTCAGCCGCAACCCGAACAAACAAAGTCATCCGAGGCGGATCAGAAATGAATCAGAAAGCGGCTAAGACCGGCGCGCTTGCGCCGCTCCTGGAAAAAATCGAAGGATTCAGCAGAACTCAGCGCATCGCCATATACGTCGGCACTTTGATCTTTGTCGTCGCCTTTGCTTTCTATCTCCTATTCATGCCGAAATATAAAGAGCAAAAAGCATTGAACGGCCAGCTCGTCCGGGTTCAACAAGAGCTGGACAAGGCCAAGAAGAATGCTGCCGAACTCAACGATTGGCGTAACAAGATGAAGAAGAAGGAAGCCCAATACAAGACCGTCATGCGCGCCTTGCCTGAAAAGGAGGAGATCCCCTCTTTATTGGCCAGTATCTCGCAAGCCGGCCGGGACGCCGGGTTGGATTTCCTGCACTTTGAACCCAAAGGCGAAGTGTCCAAAGACTTTTACGCGGAGATACCCGTGGATATCTCCGTGGCGGGGGCCTATCACCAGGTGGCGCTCTTTTTCGACAAAGTGGCGCATTTGCCGCGCATCGTCAATATTCGCAACATCAGCATTTCGCCCAACAAATCCTCCGGCGGGGGGGAGGCGGGTTTGACCACCAACTGTCAAGCGGTCACCTACAAGTTCATCGAGTCCACCGCCAAGGCCGCCACGACGAATCGGGCCAGAGGGAATCCCCGGTCCACAAGAAAATAGGTAAGGTCGAAAATGAACAGGCAACTGATGGTATCGGCAACATGTTGTGTATTTCTGGTTCTGGCCGGCGTGGTCGGCTGCGGCAAGGAGCCCCCAGTGGCGCCACCCTCCAAAACGGTCAGCCAGAAGATTGCCAAGACACCGGCACAACAGCCGAAACAACAACTGGAACTTGAAAAGACGCCAGCGGTTCCGGCCGCGGACAGTACCGCCGCAAAGGGCGCCGCCACGGGAGCCGATACCGGATCTGCCGCACCGGCCGCGCCGACTGAAGAGGCATCCGAAGAGGCATCCGATCTGGTCGCGGCGTCCATGGAAATCGCCGGCTCTTATGACCCCACGGGTCGATTCGATCCGTTCCGGCCGCTGTTCCAGCAGGAAGAGGTGGAAGAGAACGAACCCGTTGCCAAGCGCAAAAAGCGCAAACCCCAGACCCCCCTGGAGCGCGTGGCGCTTGGCCAACTCAAGCTGACGGCCGTCATTCGGGCGCCCAGCGGTAATCGCGCGCTGGTGGAAGATGCCACGGGCAAGGGATATGTCGTTAAAAAAGGCACCTACATAGGGCTCAATTCCGGCCAGGTGGTTGAAATCGAAGCCAATCGTGTCCTGGTGGAAGAAGAGATCGAAGACGTCATGGGACAGTTGAGAATCAACAATGCCGAGTTAAAACTTCAGAAACCCGCTGGAGAGTTTTAAACATGAAATTGACACGAACGAAAAACATCGTAGCCCCGCTGGCAGGATGCCTATCCGCAGGGCTCATCTTGATGCTGCTGCTTTCCGTCGGCGGTTGCGCCACCCAGAGCAGCACCCCTGCCGATGTGGCGGCCTCGGCCCCCCGGTTGACCACGATAACTTCTGTGACGGCGGTTGAAAATAACGATGAGGTTCGCGTGACCATTACGGCGGACAATCCTTTAACCTTCTCTTCCCTGAAACAGCCGGATCCTTTGGCCGTGGTGTTGTATTTCCCTCAAACCCGTGTGGAACCGGAAAACGTACTGCCGCCCGACGACATCGCGATGATTCGCGGTATTGATGCCCGCACCGGCAACGGTCAACAAACGGCGCGTGTCGAAATCCAGCTCGCGGCGGATACCGTGTATACCGCGGTTCGGGAAGGCAACGACGTGCTGGTGCGCTTTAATCGCGTGACGCTTGCGGCACGGGAGGACACGCCTGAGGCCGTGACCGAGGCAACAGCGGAGCAATCCCTGCCCGGCGCTTCGCCGATGATCCAGGCCGTCCCTGCGTCGACTGGCGCGCCAGGCGTGGCCGAAGCCGCGGCCAGATCCAAAAGCCGGCCTGAGCCGGTACCC
>JABDRH010000243.1 GCA_013041835.1 Desulfatitalea sp.
GAATATCGAGATATTCTGTATTTTTGTAACGCAGCCGGGTGAGCGCCGGAACACCTAAAAATGTAAATTTATTTTTGCACGAACCCTTAGGCTACACCTTCTCCGTCGCGAGAACTTGCACGTTGCAGCGTGATTGATTTTCTTTGCTGATGAATTTGGGCTTGATCATATAAAGCATCAAGGGATGCAACGTCATGGTTAGTATAACGTTCGCTATCATGATGATGGCCAGGAAGAAGCCAACATCGGATTGAAATTTAAAATCCGAAAAGAAGTACCAGGTGATGATAGGTAGGATTATCGTCAGTGCGGTATAGATCACAGCTTTGCCACAGGTGCATATGGACTGGGAGATGGTATCTTTCCAGTCTCCGCCCTGAAGCGGAAATTCTTCAATTGCGCGGCTGTACAGGTAGATCGCAAAATCGATCCCCACACTGGCGCCGATCGCAAAAACGGGCAGCGTATTAATCGAGAGCCCCATGCCCTTGAACCCCATATATGCGGCGGCGATGCTATTGGACAGGACCAACGGAAATATGAGCATAAGGCCTGCCGCCATCGATCTGTACATGATCGTCATGATTATAAAAAGCGCACTGTAGATCATCAGGTCGATGACCACGTGGTATTTTTTCATCGCTTCATTGAGTGCAATCTCCATCCCGATTCTTCCACCGGCCAGCTTGAATTCTCCATTTTCCACCTTCGCCGGGTGCATCTTGAAATAATCATAGGCGGCGTCGCGAATTCTAAGCAGGTTATCCGACGTATGGTCCGAAAAAAACAGTATCGTTTGAGAATATTTACGTTGAGGATCCACGAACATGTTCAACGCCGCGGGTCCCACGTTTGAAACGACATAACCTTGGCAAAATTGCATCACATCCGGCTGCATGGGCAACTGATTCCATGCCTCATCCGCATCATGCCAGAGCGCATTGACCGCCTTTATCGTGTTGTTCAGGGATAAGGAGGATTTGTAAATATCGGGAAGGCGCTCTTTCATGTGTCGGCCAAAATCCTCGAAGGTGTTGAGCACGACCGGGTCGGTCACCGAACCCGGCTGGCCCTGATAATATAAAACCAGGTTTTCCGAGGAGCGGTTGAATTTTTCATTCATGAGGCGCTGGTCCAGGTTGTATGTATGGTCATCCGCGAGGATGGACGAGCCGGGGGATGGATCTCCAATCTTGATTTTTGAGAGCTGGGTTGCCACCGTGGCGGCAACTAGGACGATGATTGTAACGGATACATACCTGCTGACCCTGCTGCCGATCACACGGTTGGTAATGGACATCATCATGCGCGCCAAAACGTCATTCTGGCAGGTTTCCTTATTCCATGCGGTGGTATCGACTTTCCAGGGAAGAATGCTGGACAGCACGGGAACCAGAAAACCGGTAAATGCGATGGTCGCCATCCAGAAGCTCATGATGATGGCAAGATGCTGCATCAGAACGATCTTGGCGATGAAAAGAACGGCGAAGCCGGCGACATCGGTTGCCACGGCCGTAAAGTTTGGTATCCACATGGTGCACATCGTATTATAGCAGGCAACGGCTCTGTCTCCATTCGACGCGTCAAGCTCCTCGAAATACCGGTAGGCGATTTGTTGGGCGTTGCCGATCATCCTCGCGCCGATGAGAAAGGCAAGAACATAAAACAGGGGGCTAAAGTTGATGCCGGTAAACCCGATGAAGCCCAGTGCCCAGGTGGTGAGAATCAATCCGTTACCCATCACCGCAATCATACCCACCATGTTACCGCGAAAGATGAGCACGAGAATGCCGATCATGGCAACGATACTGAGCGAGAAAATAAAAAGGATCTGCCCCTTCAGGCTGTCGATCCAGCCCATCAGAGAAGGAAAGCCAACGATATGAATCGAAGTGGTCTCATCCGTATAGTCCTTGACCAGTTGTTGAAGCTTCTCGTGTGTCCGCGAATACGGTATTTTGCTCAAAAACTCGGTGACGAGCAGCGCTGCGGTCCCATCGTTGGATACCATGGTTCCTCGAAAGGAAGGAGACGTATAGATCAGTTTCTTTAAAAGCTCCAGCTCTTCGGCGGTTTCCGGTGTCTTGTTGTAGTAGAGCGGCGTTACGGTAATCTCACCCTTTGCCCGCGCCACGACAGCCTTCGATCCAAGCGAAGCAATCGATACCGTTAAACTCCGGTTGACCTCATCCCAGAGTTCCACCTCCGCCGTCATTTTCTTCAGCTTGTTTAGAAAAACAGGATTGAATATGTCCCCTTGCTTTGATTGGACCGCAATAACCACGCTGGACGCCCCGCTTCCGAATACCCTTGAAAATTGTGCAGTGAGTTTCAGATAGGGATGATCATAGGGAAACATTTCCCCGATAATCACATGCCCGCGAATTTGAAAAACACCGTACAGAAAAATTGCGGTAATGACGAGCAGTGCCGCCAACACGGCGATTCTATGCTGAGTCACCGCCCAGCAGAATCGATTCAGCTTCGTATCCTTTTGGTCTGTTTTCACAATTTCTCCTATGGGCCGGTCGTTTCATATGACAAGCATATGTCCCCCGTGCCACGGACGCGATATCTTTAAAGATGCTTTTTTGCTTTAATTGCCAATCTGTTGCCACGTGGATATGGGGTTCCGGCCATCATTTTGATAGATACTGCCTTCCATGCCTACGACTGAAAATCCTGAAATACCGCTGCGCACTAGCCGATAGAACCATCTATAACCAATGGGCGGTTGAAAAGCAGGTTTTTCCCAGGATATCCCTTCATCCGTGCTGACGACGACACCCGCTTTATTTGCGATTGCCACCACTTTCCCTGAGCGGTCGGTCGCAACGGACGTCAGCGCGGTTTTGCTGTCCATGGCAGGAACAACTTCCCACGTCTGACCGCCATTTAAAGTCTTGATCACGTGACCGTCGATACCTACCGCCCACGCTCTTTGCGCGTCGACCGCCGCAACACCGAATAGATAGTTTCCCGCTTTGATTTCGCCGGTCTCCATGTTTTCTCCGAACTCACCCGCCTGCCACTGCCAGAGGTTACCCCCATCAGCCGTGTGGTAGATATAACCGTACTCCCCGACTGCCCAGCCGTTTAAAGGGCCGGAGAACGACAAGGATTTGAGAATGAAATCTTGATCTTTGAACTGTACCGTCCAGGTCTCACCGCCATTATCGGTAAAAAAGATATGGGTCTTTTCCGTGACGATCCAGCCTTTCGTCGGTGAGACAAAAAAAACATCCATCAGGTAGAAATTCGGCACGGGACTCTTTTGACGCGTCCACGTCTTTCCGCCGTTCGTGGTATGTAAAATGGTGCTCGCATCTCCCACGGCCCAACCGTTTTTCGGGTCAACGAAAAAGACGCTCGCAAGCGTTGCTCTCGTGCCGGTTTTCTGGGAAACCCATGTCATTCCTGCGTCGGCGCTGTGGTACATGACGCCGTACCGTCCGCACACCCAACCCTTCTGCGCGACAGGGAAGCTGACTCCCAATAGATCTTCATCAATGACATTCTTTGCCGCGAGCGCACTCATTGGCATCACGAATGTTAAGAG
>JABDRH010000244.1 GCA_013041835.1 Desulfatitalea sp.
GTGCCATACCACATCATATACAGACGGCGTGGCCGGCATTTTGCGACTTAGTCGCTGGATGATCTGGTCCTTGAGGGCTTTTTTTTCATCGCTGGAGAGAAAGTCTCGTCCCAGATCTTTCAGCCGCTTGGCCGATTCGGTGGCGAGGTGTTTTTGAATCAACTTGGGCGGAATGCCTTTTTTATCAATACGAAGGGCGAAAACAACACTCGTGCCGATGAGAAAAGAGCGGCCATCGAAATCAGGCGTAAAAGGGTTTTGAAGGTTGGTCCAACCCACCGCCTGCTCGGAGGGCTGGTCGTCAATGTCGGTGATGGCATATTGACGCAGGCCCGCGGCGATGGCGTCGATGATCGGTTTGTCCAATTGTCCGTCCACGCGGTAACGTGTGGCCGAGGTGGTTGTTGAAAGTAACCCCATAGCAGTTCCGGATACAATATCATGTGTTGATCAAATTCATAAGCGCCTAAATATAGACACGATGTGCTGAAAATACAAGTATCTTTTAGATTGGTCGATCCACATCCCCGAATATCGGGAATCGATTCCCTTCAGGCAGTGCTTTACAAAAATGGGTCCGGCAGGGTATTTAATGAAGATCCTGCCTGCCCTATGATCATTCGTTTATTGGTTATCTGTCAATTTGACACAACGCATGATTCACTGCACAATTGCAGTTTCGCAAAGATGAAAAGTCGATATGATGATTATTCCGATAATGAAACGCCAGCAGATTGAAAAACGGCTTGATGCAATCCTTGACATGGCGCCTGAATTAAAGGCGGTGTTGTTTTCCGGCGCCCTTTTGGATGAGAAAAAGCGCGGCATCCGCAATTGGCTCTTCAACCAATTAAACGACACTTACGAGCAACATCCCAACACACCGCCGCTGGAATATCTGCAGCGGCGGGATGCCATCGATGTGTTTCGCAAGATTATGTCCACCCGCAACGAACACCTGGCCGGTTACAGTTGGATTGGATACATCAATGATCTGCTGACCGGGGGACCGACCAATGTCGCGGATAAACCCACGCCGGCCTTTTTTGCCGAATTGGAGCATTTGATCAAGGGTATCGTTGGTAAGACGGGCATCTATTCAAAAAAGATTCCCGCGTTTACCAAACACCAAGGCACGAAGGCGGCGCGTCTCAGATCCGCCGATTTGTCACGCATGGCCCGCGTTGCCCAACGTTATTTGCATAAGTATCATTGCGGCCTGGATAATGAGGCCATACGCCGCCGCGGTCGCAATAAACAGCGCATACTCAAACATTTCGATGTCACCGAGCTGGCTTGGGGCAAGTGGCGGTGGCATTTGCGCCACATCATCCGCGATGCCGATCAACTCAAATCCCTGGTGCCGATCAGCGATACCGAGTATGAGGCTGTACGACTGGCCCGGAAAAATCGTATACCCTTCGGCATAACGCCTTTTTACCTTTCCTTGTTCGATGATCAGACCGGCGGCCGTCGGGATTTGGCCATTCGCGCCCAGGTGATTCCGAGCCTGCACTACGTGAGGTCGTTGATGGCCCTAAAAGCGCGCAACGACTGTTCCATGGATTTTATGCTCGAACGTGACACCTCGCCCACCGAAGGCATCACTCGGCGCTACCCCAATATTGTCATATTGAAACCTATTCTCACTTGCCCACAGATTTGCGTCTATTGTCAACGCAACTGGGAGATCGAGGATGCCTATTCACCCCATTCCGTGCTGTCTAAAGAAAAACTGGACCGGGCAATTCAATGGATTGCCGATACACCCGAAATCAACGAGGTCCTGGTCACCGGCGGTGATCCGCTGTTGATGACAAATAAGCAGCTCGAAATCATCGTATCGCGCCTGGCGGCCATACCCCATATCATCCGTATTCGAATTGGTACCCGCACGCCGGTGACCCTGCCGCAGCGTATTAACGAGTCCCTGGTGCACAGCATCAGTCGTTTTCACATTCCCGGCAAGCGTGAGATTGTTTTAGTCACCCATTTCGAACATCCTTATGAAATCACACCAGAAGCCATGGAAGCGGTTCAGTGGTTTCGCCGTTACGGCATTGAAGTCTATAACCAGATGGTTTTTACTTACTATAATTCACGCAAGTTCGAAGCCTGCCAACTGCGCCAAAAATTGAGGCTCATTGGCGTGACGCCCTACTATACCTTCAACACCAAAGGCAAGGAAGAGACCAATGACTTTCGCGTGCCCATGCCGCGCCTGATCCAGGAGCAGAAGGAGGAAGCCCGATTGCTACCGGGCACCGTACGCACCGACGAAATTGTTTTCAACGTGCCGGGACTAGGCAAAAACTACATAAAAGCCTCCCAGCACCATGACATCATCTCCATTTTGCCTGACGGGCGTCGGGTTTACGAATTTCATCCCTGGGAGAAAAAGCTCTCGCTGGCCGACACTTACATCTATCACGATGTGCCCATTTACGATTATCTCAAGCGGCTCAAATCGGACGGAGAGGATGTGGCTGACTACAAAAGTATTTGGTATTATTATTAAAACGTGAATTATGGAATTTTTTGCAGATCTACATATCCACTCTAAATACTCACGCGCCACATCCAAGGATCTTGACCTGGAACATTTGTATATCGCCGCTCAGATCAAAGGGATCACCGTGGTGGGCACAGGTGATTTCACCCATCCGGCCTGGTGGGGTGAAATAACGGAAAAATTAGTGCCGGCCGAGCAGGGCTTGTTTGCCTTGGCGCCGGAGATCGCCCGCGCCTGCGATGCGCAAGTCCCCAAGGCCTGCCGCCGGAAGGTGCGTTTTTTACTCGCTACCGAGATCAGCAACATCTATAAAAAAGGAGATCGCACCCGCAAAAATCACAACCTGGTCTTCATGCCTGAGATGCAGACGGCCAACCGTTTTCGCCAAACGTTGGACAAACTGGGCAATATCCGGTCCGATGGACGGCCCATCCTGGGACTGGACGCCCGGCACCTGTTGGAAATGGTGCTGCAAACGTCCGACCAGGCTTTTTTGGTACCGGCCCATATATGGACACCCTGGTTCTCCGTGCTCGGTTCCAAGTCGGGTTTTGACAGCGTGGCCGATTGCTTTGAAGACCTCAGCGACCACATCTTCGCCCTGGAAACCGGCCTGTCTTCTGATCCGGCCATGAATTGGCGAGTCTCGGCCCTGGATCGCTACACGTTGATATCCAATTCCGATGCCCATTCGCCGTCCAAACTGGGTCGGGAGGCCAACCTGTTCGACACCGAGCTGAGCTTCGCGGCCATACGCGAGGCGATGGCCGATCCGGACGCTGACGGGCTGCGCGGCACGATCGAGTTTTTTCCCGAGGAGGGTAAGTATCACCTGGACGGCCACCGCAAATGCGGTTTGCGGTGCTCACCCGAACAAACCCGTGCCCTGAACAACCGATGCCCCATATGCGGCAAACCCCTGGTTC
>JABDRH010000247.1 GCA_013041835.1 Desulfatitalea sp.
GCGGTGAGGCCTCGTAAGGCCGAGCCATGCGGATTATCGGCGGCATACTGCGAGGGCGCAAACTGTTGGCTGTGCGCAGCAAGGCGGTACGGCCAACATCGGACCGGGTACGCGAGGCCCTTTTTAATATCCTGGGGGCTCGTACCGATGACGCCAAGGTGCTTGACCTTTTTGCCGGTACCGGCGCCCTGGGCATCGAGGCCCTTAGTCGCCATGCGCATTCGGCCGTATTCATTGACAGCTCTGCCGCAGCCATGCAGACCATTCGCCGAAACATTGCCCAATGCGGCCTGCAATCCAAAAGCCGCATGATTACCTGGGACATCGTTAAGAGCCTAAAGCCCCTTTACACCGGTGAACACCGGTTTGACCTGATTTTCATCGATCCACCTTATCATAGACAGATGGTCTTGCCGGCCCTTTCCCACCTTGCCAAGTGCCAATTGGTCGCGCCGGACGCGGTTGTCGTGATCGAGCAGGATGCTGCAGAGCGCCTTGATCCGCTGTCGCCCTGCTGGTCCGTCACCGACCATCGACGGTACGGGCAGACACAATTGACCTTTTTGGCCCTACGGGCTCATGCATAAATCTGGATGGAGCGCAATCGCATGGTCGCTTTTTTCCCAGCGCATTCTCATCGCACTTACCGTTCATTGATTGTACATACGATTGGCAAGGACCTGCTACTCGTGTTGCAACCAGAGCGTTTCCGTGCTAGTAAAGGGCCTTAGGATGCATATCGTTGAATTTGAAAGGAAGCTATGAAAAGAACAGCAATTTATCCCGGTAGCTTTGATCCCGTCACTTACGGCCACATGGATATTGTCGGGCGCGGAAGAATACTTTTCGATCATGTCATTGTCGTCATTTTGAACAATCCAGGAAAAAAGACGCTGTTCACCGTGCCTGAACGGCTGGAGATGCTCAAGGAAAGCATGAAGGATTTAACCGGCGTCAGCTTCGATACCTTTGATGGCCTGCTGGTGGATTATGCTCGAGATCGCGGCGTCCGGGCGATCCTGCGAGGCATGCGGGCGGTCTCCGATTTTGAGCATGAATTCCAATTGGCCCTCATGAACCGGAAGCTGAACCGCAACATTGAAACGGTCTTTCTTATGACCGGCATGCGTTGGTTTTTCACCAGTTCCTCAATCATCAAGGAAGCCGCCATGTTCGAGGGCGATATTTCCGACATGGTGCCGCCTAATGTCTATCAGCGTGTCAAGGCGCGATTCAAGGAGATGAAAAAAGCATAGGGTGGATCTCTGGCAGCTTCATATATTTTGCAAGGTCGTTGAACTGCAAAGCTTTTCCAAAGCTGGCGAAGCCGTGCACCTTTCCCAGCCCACGGTGAGCAGCCATATAAAAGAGCTGGAAATCCACTTCGGCGCTCAGCTTATCGACCGGCTGGCGCGCCGCGCCGTTCCCACCAAGGCCGGAGAGCTCCTTTATCGCCAGGCCCGGCGCCTGATCGCTTTACGCGATGAGACCGAGTCCACCATGGCCGAATATCTCGGCCGGGTCAAAGGCCGCTTGATTATCGGCGGCAGCACGATTCCCGGAAGCTACTTGTTGCCGCAGCAGGTGGGCTTCTTTTGTCATAAGCACCCCCAGGTGCGGATTGCCTTAAAAGTGGCCGACACCAGCGAAATTCTGGACGGTATTGCCGAAGGGCATATCGAAGCCGGCGTTGTGGGTGCCCTCAGCGATGATCCTCGTTTGCTCCAGCACATCCTGACGGACGACCGGCTTTGTTTGGTCGTGCCGGAACGGCATCCGTGGGCGAAACGCAAAAACATCGACCTTGCGTCCCTTACCGGAGAACCGTTTATCATCCGGGAGTTTGGCTCTGGAACCCTGCGCGTCATCGAGTCGAAACTCAAAGCCCAAGGCCACACCCTAAATGCGTTTAACATTGTGGCCGAAATGGGCAGCACGGAGGCCGTGCGTCATGGCATCAAGAACGGTGTGGGCCTTTCCATCCTTTCGGCTATCGCTGTGGCGGACGAGGTCGGTGCCGGCACACTGGCCACGCTGGCCATCGATGAGTTGGACCTGACGCGCCACTTCTATCTGACGCGTCACAAACAGCGCACGCCATCGCCGATATGTCGTGCCTTCATGGAGTTCCTGCTGGCCCAATATGGGATCGACGACGGTTCGTTAGGGCTTGCGCAGAAACCCGTTTCGCATCTAAACACAAGCCCTTAGCCTGTTGCCATCACGTAGGTTACGCCCCTCCCGTCATGATAAAAGTGTCATTTGTGCCGCCCAATCGATCCATCCAAGGAGATGTCCATGACAAACTTGACACCGAATGCCATTGACGTGCTTGAAAGACGCTATCTTGAAAAAAATCAGGACGGCAAGCCCATTGAAACGCCAGAGCAGATGTTGCGGCGCGTGGCACACCATGTTGCCCAGGCGGATCACCGGTTCGACAAATCCCGTTCAACCGATAAGACTGAGAGTACCTTTTACCGCATGCTTGCCAACTTATGGTTTCTACCCAACTCACCGACACTGATGAATGCCGGCCGCCGCTTGGGCCAACTGGCGGCCTGTTTTGTACTACCCGTAGGCGATTCCATCGAAGCGATTTTTGATGCCGTCAAACACACGGCCATGATTCACCAGTCGGGCGGCGGCACGGGTTTCTCATTTTCGCATATTCGACCTGCCAATGATCTGGTATCGAGCACTGGCGGTCTTTCCAGTGGACCGCTGTCGTTCATGACCGTTTTTGACACCGCCACAGATGCCGTCAAGCAGGGCGGCACCAGGCGAGGCGCGAATATGGGCATTCTAAAGGTGGACCATCCGGATATCGAAAGCTTTATTACAGCCAAAAGCGACTTGAATCGCCTGACCAATTTCAACCTGTCGGTAGCCGTGCCCCAAGCATTTCTGGATGCCTTGGAAAAAGGCGCCGAATATGCGCTCATCAATCCCAGAACCGGGCAGGCCGCCTCCCATGTGCCGGCGGTCAAGGTGTTCGATTTGATCGTTCAAGCAGCCTGGCAT
>JABDRH010000249.1 GCA_013041835.1 Desulfatitalea sp.
ACACTGACCTGGTAGCGATAGGCCAAATCCTGCAAGCGGCAATCGGACCAGACCGGACACAGCTCGCTGCTGCCGTCTTCCGCCTGGACCTTCATTTGGAAGGATGTCCACTCCCCGCCATTGTTTGCCCCGGCGGCGCAGTTATGATTCCCCGAGCCCAGCAAGAGCTGTAATATTTCCCTGCGGGCTTCGACCACGGCCGGGGACTCGGTTTTCACCTGCATGCCGGCAACTGCCGGCGTGGCACAGGAGGCCAGCAGGGTGCGCGCCCCTTGGACCTCGACGACACAGATGCGGCAGGCCCCGGTAGGCATCGCGCCCTTTAAATGGCATAATGTGGGAATGTCAATAGCGTTGCGCCGGGCGACCGCCAATAGGGTCTGCCCGTCATTAAATTCGATCTTATTGTCATTGATCGTGATGGACGGGTTCGTCATCGTTGCACTCCTTTAGGGCTCGCGCAGAAAGAAGTTCGGCACTTATCCCATTAGACCACGATACGAATGGACGGTAATCACAAACCAGGAAGCGGTGATTCATAAAGATCGGGCACCACCGGGTTTTGTTTGAATCTGGCAGGGAACCGAAAAAAGGGGGGTTCCGTCACCAATTGGTCTAAATGAGCATGCCGGCACGGACAGCTATTGCCGAGCCCCTCAAGTAAAACCTATGTGACGGAAAAATGGTAGCATGATGATAGATACTATTGACTGTGAGAATTCTATTTTACGTTATGTAATTGATAGGAGCCCAAAAAGTCAATTGTTTTTGCATCGTGGTATTTATGCACATTTCATCTTTCGACAGTCGGTATTTTCAATACCTGCAAATGTTTCTTTCCTTTCAACCCTCTTTTTTATGCGATGCTGGGGGTATTTCTTTCCGAGGCCCTACCCTTTTCGCCGGTGCAGATGCAACAGGTAGGGAAACCACTGCCACAGCTTCATCGCAGTCCCAGGTAATCCCCCTAGGCTGAAGATGTAGCGGAATGCCAAGGCGTCCTTCAGTATGGCCGCACCGATTCCGGACACAAGCCGTCCCGAAATTTTACCCAGTGCATGCCGCCTGCCCAACGACAGGAGCACTGTACCGGTTTTCGGCACGAACGGCATCATGGGGACACCGGAGAAATGTCTGCGAATATTCTCCGCGACATGCTGCCCCTGCTGGACCGCCAGCCAAGCCGTGGGGGGAAGCACACTGCCGTCTTTACCCCGACAGACACCGCAGTCTCCGATAACGAACACATCCGGCCATTTGTCCGTCTGCAAAAAAGCGTTCACCTGCATCCGTCCGCCTTCGGCCACGGGAAATCCGCTGGTTTCCATCACCGAGCTCCCCCGAACACCCCCGGTCCAGAAAATCACACCGGCATCCACGGCGCTGCCGTCGGAAAGAAGCACCCGGCGTTTTTCAACGGAAACGATTCTTCGCCCGGTAAGCAACTTGACGCCCCGCCGGCTGAAATAATCAACCGCCCTGGATACAATTACCGGATCGAGTCCCGCAAGAATGCTCGCGCCACCTTCAATGATGACAATTCGAAAATTCGATGCCGGAAAGTCAAGCCCGTTCGCCAGTTCATCGAGGCTGTCGATGAGTTCCCCTGCCAGTTCCACGCCGGCGAGCCCACCGCCGCCGATTATCACCGTAAAATGCCTTATCTCCTCCGGCTCATCGTCCAAGGCCAACAGGGCTTCCTCGAGCCGATCCTTTGCCAATCGTGAGGCATTCAGATTTTTCAGGGTCAAGGCGTTTTCCTCAAGTCCCGGTATTTTGTAGAAACGCGGCTCGGAACCGAGGCAGACTAAAAGTGTATCATAGGGCAACTCGATTCCTCTACCGCGTTGCCTGACTGAAACACATTTCTCCGCCATATCGATACCCTCTACCCGACCCCGGAGAAAATCGACAGGAGACGGCAGCAGTTTGCGTATGTCAACGGACAACTCCCGATAGTCTCGGCTGCCTACTGCCGGCTGATGCAGCAAAGTGGTGAGATAGTGGTAGCTATTCCGGTTGACGAGCGTTACCGTCGCGTCAATGCCCTTCAACGCAGTAGCAGCGGTCATCCCGGCATATCCGCCACCAAGGATCACGATGCGGCGCCCCGGTTTTCCATTTTTCATTACGCTCAAGATGTGATCTCCATTTCAAGATCTATTGGGGCTGCTGTTTTCAGGCCGCATTTGAAGTAACTTTTTAGCAGCATCGATCTTAGGGCCTCGGCAGAGATTAATTGCACCATCTTGCTTGATCTTTAGCCCATCTGCCGTGTTGCATGCAAGGCCGCATATCTTAATATGCAACCAAAGCATACGCCCTGCAGATGAACTCAATCTCGTCGCAATCTGGTTTAATCATTTTATGCCGAGACCCTTACCGGTATTTTTGCGCGAACCCTAAGTGACACGATAATTTAAGCGTTGGTGCCCATTTTTTAATCCACCTCATAATCGACCCCGGAAAAATCTGAAGCTTTTTCCAGAAAAAGAATGGTAGACTATTCGGACAGAAGCGAATCGGACTGCACCCGTCCCGGGCACTAACGAACGTCTCACGGAGGTACCGGCCATGGCGCTTTTAAAGAAAATAACGGCGATCTTCCCAAAACAGTCGGACATACCACCACCGCATATAAAAGATATCCCTTTGCACCAGACGGGCTACCTGATCAACGGCGAAATCCGGCATTGGGACGGGCCATGTCAACAGGTGCTCTCTCCGGTCCGAGTGCAGTCGGAAAACGGATCCGAGCCGCTCAAAATCGGAACATACCCCCGATTGGCCCCAAATGATGCCGCAGCCGCCTTGGACGCCGCTGCGGCCGCATATGATCATGGTCGGGGGAAATGGCCAACCATGCCCCTGATCGACCGGATCCGCCATATAAAGCAGTTCGTATTCGGAATGCTGGAGCACAAGCAGCGAATCGTTCAACTCCTGATGCTGGAAATCGGAAAGCCCCTGAAAGATTCCGTCAGGGAATTCGACAGGACCATCAACTACATCAACGAAACCATCGCCGCCCTTAAGGACCTAGACCGCACCGCATCGCGTTTTTCCATCCATGAAGGCATCATCGGCCAGATTCGGCGCGGCCCACTCGGTGTTGTGCTCTGCATGGGGCCTTTCAACTATCCGCTGAACGAAACCTTCACGACCCTCATCCCCGCATTGATAATGGGCAACACCGTCATTTTGAAACCACCCAAACACGGCGCTCTTCTCTACGCGCCGCTTCTGGACGTTTTTCGAAGCGTCTTGCCCCCCGGTGTCGTGAATATTGTTTATGGTGACGGACGCGACATTATCCCGCCTTTGATGGAAACAGGCCGAATCAACGTTCTGGCGCTGATCGGATCTAGCCGCACCGCGAACGCTCTCAAAAAGTGTCACCCCATGCCCAACCGGCTTCGGTGCATCCTGGGGCTTGAGGCCAAAAACCCGGCGATCATCCTCGCAGATGCCGATCTTGATCTTGCGGTGAGCGAATCCCTTCTCGGGTGCCTTTCCTTCAACGGTCAGCGTTGCACCGCCCTGAAAATCCTGTTCGTGGCGGCCGCCGTCGCAGAGGAATTTCTAGAGCGATTGAACAAAGGCCTGTCCGCCCTGCCCTTCGGGATGCCCTGGCAGGATGGAGTCGAACTGACCCCAGTGGCGGAAAAGGGCAAGACCGAGTATCTCCGAGACCTGGTGTCCGATGCCGTTGCCCGGGGGGCGACGGTCCTGAACGAGGCGGGGGGCACCGTGAACGGCAGCTTCTTCTACCCGGCCGTTCTCTATCCGGTGACCGATTCCATGCGGATCTATCACGAGGAGCAGTTCGGTCCGGTCATTCCGGTAAAGGCCTTTGACGATATCCGGGAACCGATCGACTACCTGATTCAGTCGTGCTACGGGCAGCAAGTCAGCATCTTTGGCAACGATCCTCAACAAATCGCGGATCTCATCGATCCGCTGGTCAACCAGGTCTGTCGGCTCAACATCAACAGCCAGTGCCAGCGGGGACCCGACACATTTCCATTCACGGGGAGAAAGGATTCGGCGGAAGGCACCCTGTCGGTATCCGACGCGTTGCGGGCCTTTTCGATCCGGACCCTGGTCGCAGCCAAGGAAACGGATACAAACAAATGCATCATCACGGACATCGTCAGAAACCAGCGAAGCCATTTTCTCTCAACCGACTTTATCCTTTGAATTATGAGCCGATTGCATGAAAAGACGGGCGCCGTTTTCTTATAATAAGGGTTGCCAAAGCCAATTGACATGGATATAAACCGTTCCGAATAGGAACGAACACTAGGCTGGCCGATGATTCGATCCGGCCAGCGATCGAAATGATGAGGATATTGCGCCGTTCGGATTCATCCGGGCGGCTTTTTTTATGGTGGCAAAGGAAAAACAAATGGATTTTAAAACCATGGGCCTCAAGGCCGAATTGCTGCGAGCCCTCGACGATTTGGGATTCGATAGTCCCATGCCGATCCAGGTCCGGGCGCTGCCCCAGTTACTCGACGGGAACAGGGACTTCATCGGGCTGGCAC
>JABDRH010000262.1 GCA_013041835.1 Desulfatitalea sp.
GGCTCAGATTGGTGAGCGTGAGATTGATCGCATCGATCACCTGCCGGGTGCCGGCGGCTTGATCGATCATCAACACATGACCGCCAACGACGGCAAATTCCTCGGCTTTCAAGGATTTAATCGGCAGGCCTCCCCCGTCACCGGTTTTTAAATCAGGGGGAAAGGGCGCCGGCGAGGCGGGAGGCTGGTCTGCTTTGGGCGAGCCCAGCCCCTCCAGGTTGCTTCGGCCCGCTTTGGTGGTCTCCAAGACAATCCGGGGTTCTTTCACCACGAAACGCTTAATCACCACTTGGCCGGAAAGCAGGGGCAACAGTTTGACGCGCACTTCGAACAGGCCCAGCGCCACAAAATCCTTTTGGGAAAAACCCTCCGGGTTGCCCAGATGCACATCCGCCAGGGATATGCCGACCCATGGAAATACCGACGGTTCGATTTTTCCCCCCAGGGTAAGGGGCCGGCCGATGACTTTGGCGGCTTCCGCTTCGATGCGGGGCTTCATCTTTTCCAGGTTAAAAAACACAGGGGCCAGCAGCATTGCTGTGATGACCATGACCCCGCATACGACGAGGATACCCAGTATCCATTTGAGTACTTTCGGCATTGACTCCCCCTTTATCTTCTGCGGCGCCGGAAAGGCAATTCGCTTGCCTTTCCGTGTCGATTCGGGCAATGGAACATATGGGACGGATCAACGATATGACCTTATGTATGACATCATCACGTGTAAAGGCAACACCATATGAACTTGTTTGATGCCAAATGCGACGCGGCCGGCACCGAAACGCGACCCTTGGCCGAACGTATGCGGCCGCAAGCCCTGGAAGAGTTTGTCGGACAGCAGGCGGTGGTAGGGCCCGGCAGCCTGCTGGCGCAAGCCATTCGCCACGACCGGCTGTTTTCGATCATCCTGTGGGGACCGCCCGGATCGGGCAAGACCACCCTGGCACGCATTGTCTCACGGCGCACCGGGGCCCATTTCGTGCATTTTTCGGCCGTGCTGGCAGGTATCAAAGAGATTCGCGCCGTGATCGAAGAGGCTCGTGACCGGCTCAGTCACCACGCCAAAGCCACGATCCTGTTCGTGGATGAGATTCACCGGTTCAACAAAGCCCAGCAAGACGCTTTCCTGCACCACGTGGAAAGCGGCCTGTTGACCCTCATCGGGGCCACCACGGAGAACCCTTCCTTTGAAGTCATCCCCGCTTTGCTCTCCCGTTGCCGGGTGCTGACCCTCGATGCCCTGTGTGAAGATGACCTGAAACGCTTGTTGCAGCGGGCCGTCGAAGACCCGGACCGCGGGCTGGGGCGTCATCGACTGCAACTCGAAGACGCCGCCGGCGACCATCTGGTGCGCACCAGCGGCGGCGATGCCCGGACGGCCTTGAACCATCTTGAAATGGCGGCCTTCCTGACCCTGGCGCGCCAGGGTCCCACCACCTCCGGTGTGTTGCGGCGGATCGGCCTGAACGATGTGGAGCAGGCCATCCAGCAAAAAGCGCTGCGCTACGACAAATCGGGTGAAGAGCACTACAACATTATCTCCGCCTTTCACAAAAGCCTGCGCGGCAGTGATCCCGATGCGGCCCTGTATTGGCTCGCGCGCATGCTCATGGCCGGCGAGGACCCGCTTTACGTGGCGCGCCGGATGATACGGTTCGCCTCCGAAGATGTCGGCAATGCCGACCCCTACGCCTTGCGCATGACGCTCTCCGCCGCCGAAGCATACCGCCAATTGGGCCCGCCCGAAGGTGAATTGGCCCTGGCCCAGGCCGCCGTTTACCTGGCCACGGCATCAAAAAGCAACAGCATCTACGCCGCCTACGGCCGGGTTCAGGAAAGCGTTCGTAAAACCGGCACCCCGCCGGTACCCCTGCACATCCGCAACGCCCCCACGCCCTTAATGAAAACCCTGGGCTACGGCGGAGGCTACAAGTATGCCCACGATTACACAGAAGCCTTTACGCCCCAAAACTATCTGCCCGAAGCATTGACCGGCAGCCAATTCTACTTTCCAAGGGAACACGGCTATGAAAAAATGATCAAACAGCGATTGGACCACTGGCGTCGCATCAAAGCGCAAAAGCCGGACAAATGAAAACGCGCAACGGCCTGATTTGGCAATTGACAAGCCATCGGCTTTCGTGTACGTTCGGCCGCCAAGAGTAAAGTGCGGTCGTTGTTCAGAAATATGGGGTTCTACAGTGAATGGAGACTTTCGAAAAACCCACGATCACCCGTGTTGCGGAACCCGGATGTGAGCGCGCCTCCCGTTCACGGCAATGGAACCTGACATCTGAATCCCGGAGAGATGTCCGAGTTGGCTGAAGGAGCACGACTGGAAATCGTGTGTGTCGTTTATAGCGGCACCGAGGGTTCGAATCCCTCTCTCTCCGCCATTTACCGGGAAATTCGCCGCCGTTAGGCTTTGCAACGACAAAAGAAAAAAGAAACAAAACTGAATGATCGAGACGGCCGATACACGCTGCCGCAGACCCGATCCGCTATCCATCGCCTTCTTCTGATCCTCTTCTCTGCGCGGACAGCTTGCATCACCCTTGTTTAACCCTGCACCCTAAGGGTTCGCGCAAAAAATAAATTTACATTTTTAGGTGTTGCGGCGCTCACCCGGCAATGGACAAAAATTAAAGAATATCGAGATATTCTGTATTTTTGCAGCGCAGCCGGGTGAGATGGATCGGCGCATGAAAATGTGAAGTTATTTTTGCGCGAGCCCTAAGTGCCGCAACTCAACGAAACAGGACCCGAACATGACCCCCGACGCCCTGCTGCGCCTGCTGCGCAAGGACCAGCCCGACGCCGTGCGCGGCTACGCCCTGGTGGACAGCGCCGCCACCGCCGGTTACGGCCACTGG
>JABDRH010000326.1 GCA_013041835.1 Desulfatitalea sp.
CACCTGGGATATCCGCGGGGCGCTCTCGTCGGGCCCCCAACTGCACCGCATGAGTTTTTCCACTGATTTGCGGGAGCGACAGGTGATCTTCGGCGGCGAAAAACGCCTTTACCGGGCGCTGCTCGACCTCATCGACGCCTATCAACCCAAGGCGGCATTTGTCTATAGTACCTGCATCGTGGGCATCATCGGCGACGACGTGGCGGCGGTGTGCCGCCGCGTCGCCGCCGAACGGTCCATTCCGGTGCTGCCGGTCCATTCCGAAGGCTTCAAGGGGACCAAGAAAGACGGGTACAAAGCCGCTTGTGACGCCCTGTTCCAACTGCTGGGCACCGGCGACGTATCGGATATCGGGCCATTGAGCATCAATATCCTGGGCGAGTTCAACATCGGCGGCGAAGCGTGGATCATCCGCGATTACTACGAACAGATGGGGGTAAACGTGGTCTCCGTGATGACCGGCGACAGCCGGGTGGCCGATATCCGGCGCGCTCACGGCGCCGCGCTCAATGTGGTGCAGTGTTCGGGCGCCATGACCTTCCTGGCCGAGCGCATGCAGGCCGAATTCGGCATTCCCTACATTCGCGCCTCCTACTTCGGCATCGAGGACATGGCCAAGGCACTCTACGACGTGGCGGCCCGCTTCAGTTCCAATACGGCCATCCAGAAACGCACGGAAGCACTGGTGCGTCGGCAGGTCCGGACCATCGTGCCGGAACTCGAACCTATCAAAGCCGACCTGGCCGGCAAGCGCGCCGCCATTTACGTGGGCGGGGCCTTCAAGGCCTTCTCGCTGATCAAAGCCCTGCGCCTGCTGGGCATGAAGGTGGTGCTTGCCGGATCGCAGACCGGCAACACGGAAGATTACCAGACTCTGCGCGACATGTGCGATCCTGGCACGGTCATTGTCGATGACGCCAACCCCCTGGAACTGTCCAGGTTCGTAATCGAAAAGCAGGCCGACCTGTTCATCGGCGGCGTCAAGGAGCGCCCCATTGCCTACAAGCTGGGCATCGGCTTCTGCGATCACAACCACGAACGTAAAACACCGCTTGCAGGTTTCGAAGGCATGCTGCATTTTGCCCGGGAAATTCACACGACGGTCACCAGCCCGGTGTGGCGGTATGTACCGTACAGAAACAACCGGAGAAGTGATACACGGTAAAGCAATGGGCTTATACGCACACGCGAAAGCGCCCATCGAAGAGGCACCAACGCTGCCCAATGGCTTCAAGGAGGATTACCTTGCAGATATCAAGCTCCGAAAAAGAATATCTACTCCGCCGGGTCCATCCGGCGCCATCCGCTTCAGCTACTCAGAATGCCTGCAAGCTGTGCGCGCCACTGGGCGCCGCCCTGGTTTTCAAGGGCATTCAGGGGGCCGTTCCCCTGCTGCACGGCTCCCAGGGGTGCAGCACCTATATCCGTCGCTACCTGATCAGCCATTACAAAGAACCCATGGACATCGGCTGCTCCAATTTTTCCGAACACTCGGCCATCTTCGGCGGCGGCGCCAATCTTAAGATGGCCCTGGAAAATATACAGCAGCAGTATGTCCCTACCCTTATCGGGGTGGCCACCACCTGCCTGTCCGAAACCATCGGCGACGACGTACCCATGTTCATCAAAGCCTATCACGCCGAACACCAGGGCCAGGTGTTGCCGCCCGTCGTTCACGTCAGCACGCCGAGCTACCAGGGCAGCCACATGGAAGGCTTTCACCGCGCCGTGCTGGCCACGGTCAAGGCCCTGGCCGGACCCGGACCGCAGCAGTGCTCCGAGCAGGTGAACCTGTTCGCCGGCATGCTGTCTCCGGCGGATATCCGCCACCTTAAAACGATGGTGGCCGATTTCGACCTGTCGGCCATGGTGCTGCCCGACTACTCCGACACCCTCGACGGCGGCTTATGGCAAGAATACCAGCGCATCCCGGAAGGCGGCACCCCGGTGGCGGCCATCGCGGCGGCCGGCGGCTCGCGGGCCAGCATCGAATTGGGACACACCCTGGCATTTGAGGCGGAGACGGCGGCTACGCACCTTAAGGCCCTTTATCAAGTGCCGGCCGTACGCACCGGCCTTCCCATCGGCATCCGTCAGACCGATGCCCTGCTGCAGGCCCTGGCCGATATCTGCGGGCGACCCATACCGGCAAAATACACCCAACAGCGCGGCCGCCTGCTGGATACGCTGGTGGACGGCCACAAGCACGTCAACACCGTACGCGCGGCGGTCTACGGCGAAGAAGACCTGGTGGCCGGGTTGGTGGGTTTTCTGGCGGAAATCGGCATTCACCCGGTCGTGTGCGCATCGGGCGGCCGCGGCCGTCACCTGGCCGAAGTGATTCGGGCCCAGTTACCGCCGGCCCACCATGGACAGACAACCCTATTGGCGGACGCCGACTTCGCCGACATCGAAACGGCGGTGGCCGACGCCCGGCCGGATATCCTCATCGGCCACAGCAAGGGATACACCATCTCCCGGCGCCTGGGCATCCCGCTGGTGCGGGTGGGCTTTCCCATCCATGACCGCATGGGCGGCAGCCGCCTGTTGCACGTGGACTACGAGGGGGCC
>JABDRH010000272.1 GCA_013041835.1 Desulfatitalea sp.
TGGGTTTGATCTAAGGACCTAAAACCGGAGCAATAGCAAGCTATTTTGAGGATTTTGGGGCCGCAGATCGGACCCAGATGACCTGAAGCCGGGATGGATAAATGCTGAAGTTATTTTTGCGCGAGCCATAAGGATGTGTCATGGAAAAACCGCTGTTTTGGCACCAGGGGCTGTTTTTGCAGCCGCAACATCTGCAGCTCAGCAGCCGCTACCAGGAGAGTCTCAACCTGCCCCTCAAACAGTTTCTGCAGCCTCATTTCTGGGGGGTGGGCGAATACGCCGTTCAGCTCGCGGCGTTGAGCAATCGCAGCTTTCACCTCACCGCGGGCCGTTTTCTCTTTCCCGACATGACCTTTGTGGCGCTGCCCGACAACGCCGTGATCCTGCCCCGGTCATTTGACGCGGATTGGGAAACGGGCGGCCAGGATTTCGGCGTTTTTCTGGGGCTGCGAAAATTCACCACCAATGGCCGCAATGTGACGGTGGTGGCGGATACCACCGATGTGGCCGAGGTCAACACCCGCTGGGTGACGGCCGGTGCGGCCGAACCGGTGAAGGATCTGCACCAGGACGGGCCCGAGGCGCAAATTCAGCGGCTGACCCATGTGCTGAAGATCTTCTGGGAATCCGAGCGCGATCAGTTGGGGGACTACGAGCTGATTCCGCTGGCCCGTTTGGAGCGGGACCAGGACAACGTGCGGTTGGTGGACCGCTATGTGCCGCCAAGCCTGACCATCGGCGCCGACGAGACGCTTTTTGGCATCGTCAAGGAGATCCGCGACCAGATCGGCGCCCGCAGCCGGCAGCTCGAAGCCTACAAGCGCGACCGCGGGCTTCACTCGGCCGAATTCGGCGCCCGCGACATGGTCTACCTGCTGGCCCTGCGTTCCCTGAACCGATACGCCACGTTGCTCGGCCATTATACCGCCGGCCAGCATGGGCATCCCTGGACCGTGTATGGCCTGCTGGGGCAGTTGATCGGCGAGCTGACCACCTTTTCGGGCGACATTTCCTATTCGGGCGAAGACGGTCAGGGGCAAAAGCTGCTGTTGGCGTACGACCATTGCCAACTGGGGCCCTGCTTCGAATCGGCCTTGTCGCTTATCACCCTGCTGCTGGATCAGATCACGGCCGGCCCGGAATACATCCTGCCCATGATGTTTGACGGCACTTACTTTGTCGCCGATCTGCCGCCGGCCATGTTCGAGGGGCGCAACCGTTTCTTCATGCTGGTGGAAACCGAAAACGATCCTGATCAGGTGCTGCAGGCGCTGGACGGTATCGCCAAGCTGGGGTGCCGAGAATCGTTGCCCATTCTCATCGCCCGCTCTTTATCGGGCGTGGGCATGTCCCACCTGGCCGCGCCGCCCCAGGAACTGCCCCGCCGGGCCAACGCCCTTTACTTTCAGGTGGATTACCACAGCGACCAGTGGGGTCATGTGCAAAAAAACAAAAACCTGGCCCTTTATTGGGACACGGCGCCCGAAGATCTGAAAGTGGAGTTGATGGCCGTGGGGAGGAGTTAGACCGATGCGCTTGTCCGATGCCTTGATGGAGATTATCGCCTATGCTTCGTTCGTGGCCAGAAAGGGCCAAATGACCGCCTTACCCTATGAGCAGGTCCGTACCAACATGCAGCGTTTGATCAGCCAAAGCGAGACCTATATAGACAAAGGCGGTTTCGCCCGGGAGGATTTCGACCTGGCGCGTTTTGCTGTTTTTGCCTGGGTGGATGAAGCCATTCTCTCCTCCGAGTGGGAGGGCCGGCGGCAGTGGCAGCGCGAGCAACTGCAGCGCACCTATTTCCAGACCGCCGATGCCGGCGAGCTTTTTTTCGAGCGCCTCAACACCATCGGCCCCCATCAAAGGGATGTGCGCGAGGTCTACTACCTGTGCCTGGCCCTGGGATTCAGCGGGCAGTACTGCAACGAAGGGGACGATGTGCTGCTGGAGCAACTGCGTACCTCCAACCTCAAGTTGCTGACCGGCAGCTCCATGGGACTGCCTTCCCTGGACAAGGAGGAGCTGTTTCCCGAAGCCTATCCCAAAGGGGAGATGGTGGGGGAAGCGGCGCATAGCGCTTCCCGCGGACGCTGGTCGCCCTTTACGCTGGCGTGCGCCGTTGCGCCCGTGGTGTTGTTCGGCCTGCTGTACATTATCTATACGTTTATCCTCGGCAATATCGGGGGCAACCTGATCGGTACGGTGCAGTAAATGAAACAGATGCTTCAACTCGTCTTCAAGGGCTTTCTGGTTTTTACTTTGCTGGCGCTGGCCATTTTGCTGGTCTTTGGCCTGGTGCTGTGGATCGGCTGGAGCTGGTGGGTGGGCTTTTTTCTGCTGCTGGCCATCGCCGCTTTGGTGCTGACCCTGGTGGTGGCGCGTAAAATCTGGAGCCGGCGGCGTGAGCAGATGTTTGTGCATCAAGTGATCGCCCAGGATGAATCCAACCGGCAGACGCTTTCGCCCAAAGAGCAGGATTCGGCCCAGGAGCTGCAGGCGCGCTGGAAAGAGGCCATCGAAGCCCTGCGCAAATCGCACCTGCGCAAATTCGGCAATCCTTTATATGTCCTGCCCTGGTACATGGTGATCGGTGAGAGCGGCTCGGGCAAGACCACCGCCATACAAAGCGCGAAGCTCTCATCGCCCTTTGCCGAGGTGAGCCGTACGTCGGGCATCTCCGGAACGCGCAACTGCGACTGGTGGTTCTTCGAGCAGGCCATCCTCATCGACACGGCCGGCCGATACGCCCTGCCGGTGGACGAAGGGCGTGACAAGGATGAATGGCAGCGGTTTTTGACCCTGCTGGCCAAGTTTCGCAAACGCGAGCCGCTCAACGGCCTGGTGGTGACCGTGGCCGTCGATCGCCTGGCCCAGGCCTCGCCCGAAGACTTACAGGCGGATGGCCGCAATATCCGCCGGCGCATCGAGGAACTGACCCGCGTGCTGGGCGCCAAGTCACCGGTTTACGTGATGGTCAGCAAGTGCGATTTGATCCAGGGCGCCACGCAATTTTGCGATCAGTTGCCCGAAACCGCCTTGAACCAGGCCATGGGCTATTTGAATCAGCAGCTTGCAACGGATGTGGGCGGCATCATCGAGCAGGCCGTGCGCACCGTGGGTGACCGACTGCGGGAACTGCGGTTGTTGCTCCTGCATCGCAGCAAGGATCCCGAGGCGGCCTCGGGCATGTTGCTCTTTCCCGAAGAGTTCGAAAAACTGAAGGAGAACCTGACGGCGTTTGTCAAAAGCGCCTTCCAGGAAAATCCATACCAGGAGACCCCGCTGCTGCGGGGTATCTTCTTCAGCAGCGGCCGCCAGGAGGGGACGCCTTTTTCCCACTTTCTCAGCGCGTTGGGGTTGATCCAGGCCCGGGAAGTATTGCAGGGCACCAATAAGGGGCTGTTCCTGCATGACTTTTTCAGCCGCATCCTGCCCTCCGACCGCCACTTGTTCAAGCCAACCGAGCAGTTGCAAGAGTGGAAACGGCTCACGCGCAACATGGGGCTTACGGCCTGGATTGCCTTCATGGTGGCCGTCTGCGGCCTGTTAAGCTACTCCTTTGTCAGGAACCTCAACGCGTTGTCGGACGTGCGCCGCGAGTTTAACAAGCCGGCCATCCTGCAGGGCGACCTGACGGCCGATGTGATCACCATGGATCGTTTTCGCCGGGCCGTTTTGAATGTGGCGGAGCAAAACCGCAGCATTTGGATATCCTCATTTCCCCTGCTCGATAAAAGCCGCGACGTGGAAGCCGAATTCAAGCAAAAGTACGTCAACCTGTTTAAAAATGGATTTGTGAAGACTTTTGACAAACGCATGGGCGATCGCATGACCCAGTTCAGCACCAATACGCCCGATGCCGAATACGGCGTCCACGTGGCGCACCTTGTCCGGCGCATCAACTTGCTGAAGGCGCGCCTGGCCCAGGAGGAGCTCGAACAGCTTTCCGGACGCCCGCAGCCCTCCTACGATGCGGTGCTGTTGGGGCAGGCCGACGTGATTGCCGAGATCGAAGAAAAGCTGCGTGAGGCGAATTTGTATGCACTGGCCTGGTCGGGCGAGGGGGACGACCTCAACACGGAGTTGAACCACCTGCAGACCTGGCTCAAACATCTGCTCACCCGACCCGGCGTTACGCTGAACTGGCTGGCGGACTGGGTCAATGCCGATCCCGGCCTGTCCCCTGTGACCCTGAACGATTTCTGGGGCGGTGAACCGGCGGCGGACGGGCTGAAGGTGCCGGCGGCATTCACCCCGGCGGGCAAGCAAAAGATCGACGGCGCCGTTGTGGAAATCGAAGCGGCCCTGTTTGATCCGTTGATTATCGCCGCACCCAAGCTCGCTTTTGCCGAGTGGTATGACCAGCGTTACCGCAAGGCCTGGCAAACCTTTGTACAGTCGTTCGATCAGGGCCGGGATTTGCTGCAAACGCGCGACCAGTGGCAAGTCGCGGCCAAGCGTGTGCCGACGGACAACGGTCCGTACCATGCCCTGATCCACCGCACGGGCGAGGCGTTTGGCGTATTCGAGCCGGAAAAGGGGATACCTTCCTGGGTGGGCTTGGGGTATGATTGGCAGGCGGTGCGCGCCGAAGCCAAAAACGCCGATCCCGCCGACCTGCAAAAGGCCGGCCTTGTGCGCAGGGCCACCCGATCCGTGACTTCGCGCATCAAGCGAGCGGAACGTGAATTTGGGGTAAAGGCAAGGTCGCCCATGAGCCCGGAAGCCCAACTGCAGGCGGCCAAGGCGTTTCTCGCCTACCAGGAGGGGCTGGAAGCCATTGTGAAAATCACCAGCTCCCGCAATGTCGCCTTTGACATGACCTCGGCCCTTTACAGCCAGGATGCGGCCACCGGCGATTCTCCTTTCCTGAAAGCCTACCGCGCGGTGGATGAACTCAAGGCGGTCATGGCGGACAGCCAGGATGAGGCGGAAGCCCTTTTCTGGGGCCTGGTAGAAGGCAACATCCGTTTTTTACAAACCTATGCCGTGCGCGAAACGGCCTGCCAGCTTCAGAAACGTTGGGACAAGGAGGTGCTGCTTGAGATTCAGGATGTGAGCGCCGACGTGGACATGGGACAGCTCATGATGGGCAGCGACGGGTATGCCACGGCCTTTCTCAAGGGGGCGGCCGAACCGTTCGTGGGCCGCAGCCTGCGCAAGGGCTACTTTGCCAAAAGCGCGGCGGGAATGGAAATTGAGCTGACCCAAACGTTTTTGGCCTATCTGAGCAAGGGCGCCCAGGCCGCCCGCCCGGTCAAGAGCAACTACCAGGTGAAAATCCGGGCCTATCCCACCGACACCAACCGCGGCGCCCAAGTGCAGCCGCACGCCACCGTATTGGAGCTGCAATGCCCCAGCGGCAACACGCGGCTGGAGAACTACAACTACCCGGTGGCCAAAACCTTTGCATGGTCGCCCAACGCGTGCGGCGACGTCACATTCAGCATCGCCGTGGGCAATCTGCATCTGACCAAGACCTACAGTGGGCATTATGCCTTCGCCAAGTTCCTGCATGATTTCCGGACCGGACAACGCACCTTCAAACGCGACGAATTTCCCAGCGAGCAAGCGGCCCTGCGGCGCATCGGCATCAGCTATATCAAAGCCAAGTACCAGTTCCAGGGCCACAAGGAGGCGTTATCCCTGCTTTATCGATCCCCTGGCACACCGCCCGGAAAGATTACGACATGCTGGGACTAAGCAGAAAAAGCAACACCTGGCAGTGGAATGCCGTGGGCAAGCACCCTGCGGCGGCCGACTATATCAACGTCAAAGGCGGCACCCCCCTGATGGAGGCCGTGGGCGACTGGATGACCAAAGGCTACCACGAATTGCTTCAGGAGGATCGTGCTTCCGGCCAGGAGACGCACTCCTGGCGCTTCTGGTTGCGCGGCGCCAAAAAAGGCCGCATCATCTGTGGTCTGGGCCGAGATAGCAGCGACCGCATCGGCCGGCCCTTTCCCCTCCTGATTATCGGTGAAGGAGAATTAAAGGGGTGGGAAAAATCATGGGAAGCGCTGCCGTCGGGTTTGAACCTTACCTGGGAGCGTATCGAGCGCATGGCTTCTCAGCGTTATGATGATCTGAAAGCATTGGTCCGGGCGATTGATGCAATCGTACCACCGAACGACGCCAATGCAGATTCGGCCATCGAGGGCATATCGCCGGATCAAGGGGTGCTTGGCGACCGGTTCAGCGCCTGCAGGGATGATCTGGCCAAGACGGGCCGCGCCTTGATTCCCTTGAATGCCGGCGGCTCGGACCCTGCCGTTGCCGCCGCACAATGGCATGCCCGGCTCAAAGCCTGCTGCCCGGACATCCCCAGGGCCGTGTTTCTTGGTGGAACACCCCAGCGGACTTACTTGGCCGTGATTCAACAGCCCTTGTCCACGGCCGATTTTATGCGACTGTGGCGTGTTCGATAAACCAAACCGTGCAGTGATGTGAAAGGGCCCCATGACCACCATGGATCTGGCAACTTTGGGAAAAGCCCCCGTCAGCGAAGCAAATCCGGCCGGCGAGGACGTGCGTTACGACTCCGATTTCGAGATGGTTCAGACCGAAATCGACAAACTCTCCTCACCCACGGCTTCGGGCCAGGTGGACTGGTCCCTGGTCGCCAAAAAGAGCGCGGAAATTCTGCAGGCCAAATCCAAGGACATGACCGTGGCCGGCTACCTGTGCGTGGCCGGCTTGCATACCCGCAACATCGACGGCTTCGATGACGGCGTGGCCATCCTGCGGGATATGGTCGAGGCCTACTGGGACATCCTGTATCCCAAGAAAAAGCGCATGCGCGGCCGGGTCGCGGCGGTGGCCTGGTGGCTGGAACGTTGTGAGCCCGAGCTGCATAAGATCAAGCCGGCGCCCCTGTCCCGGGAGCAGGTGACCCGCATGACGGAAAACCTCAAGGCCCTGGACGCTTTTCTAGGGGAAAACATGCCGGACGCCCCGGTCCTCAGGCCGCTTGTGCGGCTGGTGGAGGCGCTGCCGGTGAAAGAAGAGGCGCCACCGCCAGAGGCGGCGCCGGCCGGCACTGAAAAACCGGCCGATCTCCCGGCGCCGGTCGCGGCGGTCGCCAAAGCCCCGGCAGCACCCACGGCGGCTGCCGCCGCGGCGGCGGAAAGCAGTGGCGCTGATATGAACGGCGCCATCAACAGCCCGGTGCAAGCGCGCCGCGCCGCCGAAGCCGCCTTTCAACGCCTGCGTCAAGTCAGCCTTTTTCTGCTCGCCAACGATCTGAAAAACCCGTCCGCCTTCCGATTCCGCCGCATTGCCGCATGGGTCAATGTCACCGCCCTGCCGCCCCACGCGGATGGCGACACCCAAATACCGCCGCCCGCGCCCCAGGTGACCACCGCCTTGGCCGCGCTCAGGGAAGAGGGCAATCTCGAAGCCTTCGTGCAGAATGCCGAACAGAAACTCTCCCAATTCATCTTCTGGTTCGATATCAACCGCATGGTGGTCGAAACCCTCAACGACTTGGGTGCGGGGTATGCCAAAGCCATCGATGCGGTGTGCGAAGAGACCGCTTACCTTCTGACCCGTTTGCCGGGCATCGAAGCCCTGCGCTTTTCCGACGGCACTCCCTTTGCCGATGACCCGACGCGCAAGTGGCTGCAAGCCATTCGGTTTGCCGCCGAGGCCGGCAAAGGCGGCGCCGCATCGGGGTCTCGGGACGATAACGACGCCGGGATGGGTGACGT
>JABDRH010000280.1 GCA_013041835.1 Desulfatitalea sp.
GAATACGGCAGCGTTGGAAAAGGCCATCGAAAACAGCATTGCCAAGGGGCAAAAGCCCTTCTTCGTGGCCGCCACCGCCGGCACCACCCTCCTAGGGGCCTTTGATTCCATCCAGGCAATCGCGGCCATCGGCCGGCGCTACAACCTGTGGGTGCATGTGGACGGCGCTTACGGCGGGCCGGTCATTCTCAGCCCCAAATACCGTCATTTAGTACGCGGCATCGAAACGGCAGACTCGTTTGCCATGGACCCCCATAAACTGATGAATATTCCCCTGATCTGCTCGGTACTGTTGGTCAGGGAAAAGGGGCGCCTGCGCAGCAACCTGACCGACCTGAACACCGAATACCTCTACCATGAGAACGATCACTTGAATTATGACCTCGGCAAAATATCCATTCAATGCGGCAGACGCGTGGATGTGCTTAAGCTCTGGCTGGCCTGGCGCTTTTTTGGAGACACAGGCTATGCAAAACGGACCGAAAAACTGATCGCGCTGGCCCGCCATGCCCGTCAACGGGTTCAAACCCATTCCCGGCTTGAACTCTTGGCCGAACCGCAGTCCTTCGCGGTCTGTTTTCGCTACCGCAACCGCACGCCGATAAATCCGAACGATTTCAACCTGCAACTGCGCGAAAGCCTGCGCAGGAGCGGTCAGGCCTTGATAAACTATGGCTATTGGAATAATAACCTGGCCCTGCGTTTTGTCGCTGCAAACCCGGAAACGGAGACCGACGACGTGGACCGATTGTTTGATTACCTGTTGGCGCACGCAACCCGCATGGAAGAGGAGACTCAAGATGGCACAAACAACTGCCGGAACAGAACCCCGAGCTGATTTACAGACCGCCCAAAACCGAATGTTTTCGTTTGTGACCGAAGCCATGCAGCAATATGAAAAACAAGGCCGCATTTCGACGTTGCTTGAAAACGCGGCTGAACTGGATACCCTGTTTGCCACTGTACGCGGACAAGTCTTCGACCTGCTGCATCTTCCCGTCCGGCAGCGAGACACATGGCACATGGGCATTGCCGACTCGGGCAAGCGTACCATCGAATTGCTGGTCAACTTCCTGTGCCCGGCAGATGAGAATCAGAACGGCCTGCTCGATACGGAAAACTATGTCGGCTTCAACAAATTTTCGGCGGCCAAAGTTTTGGAAATCAAGAAAGGCGTGGCCTTCCAAAGACCTTTTGAAGTCCCTTTAGGACAGGCGCTGACGGTAAATTCCAATGGGCAGTTCGCCAAATGTGCGGCCCTGTTCGAAGGTAATCAGTTCCGCACTTTATGGCTCCCCTGGAACAGCACTTCCACCGGCATCCGCGAGAACATCGCCCGGATCGTCCAATGTCGCAACCACGCCCACAGCAGCAGCCTGATCATCGCCGATGCGGCCTCCCTGCGATTATTTTCCAGGGATTGGGCCGGCCTGGACAGCGATCAGCTACCGGATGTCTTCTTTTTCTCCCTGCGCAAACAAGCCCTGCCTTATGACGGCCCCAATGACGAGGTGCACCAGGCCAAGAATTCAGGCGCCCTGATCCTTTTTAACGACCGCGCGCTGGCGCATGCCCGTTCCGTCGACGCCGAGCCTCTCTACGGCTGCTCCTCGCTGCCGCAACTCGCCCAAGGGCTGGCAGCCCAAGACGAACAACGCGCCAATCATGTACGCCACCTGTTGAAACTCAATTGCGCCCTAGATGCCTTCAACGCCCAAGACCCCCTGCAAAAACTGGATGACGAGCGCGAAACCGCTCGTCAAAAGATCCTTTCAGCCTTCTCCCATAACGGAACCGCTCCCATTGGCGGCTTCACACTCCTGAGTGATCCCGTGGCCCAATCCGACAGCGCCTATATCCTAAAAGTGCCGAAACGTACCACCGCCAAGGAAGTGATCGCCACTCTTAAGGCGCAAGGCATCCTCATCTCGGCCAGTATGCATCCCAAATTGGACGGCCAGCGGCACGTACGATTTGCTTTTTATCCAGGCAACCAGGTAAATGAGGTGGCGTGCCTGCTCAAATCAATCGGAGGTATGTAAATGGCCTCGGTGTAAACCCCAATGTTGCATAAAAGTGATGCCAATTGAGGAGACCCACATGCTTTACCGAAAAATACCGAAAACCGGAGACGAGATTTCCATCCTCGGATTCGGCTGCATGCGCCTGCCCATGACAAAAGAGGGGCATATTGACGAACCGCGGGCCATTCGACAGATCCGCGGCGCCATCGACCAGGGGGTCAACTACCTGGATACGGCATGGCCCTACCATACGGGGGAGAGCGAAAATGTCCTGGGCCGCGCCCTGGCTGACGGCTACCGGGAGCGAGTGCGGGTCGCCACGAAACTGCCGTCCTGGATGATCAAGACCCGTGAGGACATGGACCGCTATCTGGACGCCCAACTGGAAAAACTGGGAACCGGCTGGATCGACTATTACCTGCTCCATGCGCTGGACGGCAATAGCTGGGAAAATCTGGAACGACTGGGCGTCACCGGGTTTATGGACGCCGCCCTGGCCGATGGCCGCATCCGCAACGCCGGATTCTCCTTCCATGGCCGGCTGGCGGATTTCAAACACATCGTGGACGCCTATCCCTGGGTCTTCTGCCAGATCCAGTACAACTACCTGGACCAGCAATTCCAGGCCGGCACCGAGGGCCTCGAATACGCCGCCCAAAAAAACCTGGGCGTGATCATCATGGAACCCCTTCGGGGAGGCAACCTTGCTCTGCCCACTCCGCCGCCCGCGGTGGAACAGATTTGGAAACAGGCCGAAACCCGGCGCACACCGGCGCAATGGGCGCTTCGCTGGGTATGGCACCATCCGGCGGTCACCGTGGTCCTCTCCGGCATGAACGAAGAGACCCATATCCAGGAGAACATTGCCATCGCCGAGGCGGCCCTGCCGGCATCCCTGACCGACGCTGAATTGGACACCGTGGCGACCGTCGCCGCAAAATATTTGGAACTTATGAAAGTCGGCTGCACCGGCTGTGGATACTGCCTGCCCTGCCCCGAAGGCGTGGCTATTCCAGTAGCCTTCGAAGTGTACAACAAAATGCATCTATTCGGTAACGAAGACGAAGCCAAGTACGCATATGCGTTTCGCCTGAGCGGTCAGATTACAGGCAGTGACCCTGGATACGCCTTACAATGCGTGTCCTGTGGCGAGTGCCTGGAAAAGTGCCCCCAGCACATCGACATTCCCAACGCCCTGGCCGAAGTCGCCGAGCAGTTGGAAGATGACGAAATGGAGAACCGGTTGGCCATAGCAAAGAAAATGATGAACATGATAGACGAGTAAACCACTTAAATATCGTTATAATTTTCAGGGCAAAAGCGGCTTGCCCCGTCAACTCTCAATGGCTGATAAGTATTTGCAGCCATTGCATTTTTCCGTATCCAAAATGAATCCCACTTGTCATATGTGTGATAGATACCTTCGTATTGCTGAATCGCCAACGAATTTGCCAGGTGCATCTTAGGGTGCATTACTTAATTCTTACAAACATAATCTACCTGTCCCCCCCCTTCCCTATTATTTTACATGGCGAGTCGCGCCCATAGAACAAATTTACCGTGGGCCGTTCATCTTAGGTGATTGACAAAGGCTTGGGATAACGCTGAGAAGTCCTTCGTCGGCACCTGGCACAGCGCAAACACCCGCTGCCACCGGCCGAGAAATATGGCTTTCATCCGGTCGATGAGCCGACGCCCCTCCTCTTGGGTCAGGCCGAAAACGGGACAGGAGGACAAGGCGTTGGTCAAGGTTGCCTCCCGGCTGCCATCCATTCCCACTGCCAGCGTCAAGCGCCTGGGCTCCGGTGAACCCATATCCGGCTGGGGGACGATATCGTAGGCCGGCGACAGCCGCCATCCCTGACCGCGCACATGGATAAACCCGTGATTGCGCAAATGATCATCGGAATTGTTGCACAAGATGTTGAAAATCAATCGTTGAAATAACTGTTTCAAGTCCTGGTGAAGAAACGATGCCGCCGTGTATCTTCGCATCTGAACAGCGATCTCCTGGTAACTGCCCCCATCGATTCGGTCCGTTCCCAGCAAGGTGGCTGCGGAGATGAAGGGGATGCGGTTGCCGGAAGGGTCACGGTCGAACCGTTCGATGAGAAAGACGTCCCGGGCGGCCACGGTGATGGCCTTGGATTCCGGCACGATGATGCCGCAATCTTGGGCCAGTTTCAACGTGGCATTCTCGATCCGGCAAGTATTCCAGGCGTCGTATTGATGTCCAAACTTGGCGATCCATGGCCGGCCTTCATAGGTGGTGGGGGCTTTGGGTTTGGCCCCCCCCAAGGAGGAACCGCGAACAAGAAATCGGCGATATTCTGGCGCAAGCGTTTCCTCGGCTTCGATCCGGTCTGCGGCCTCGATCATGCCGCCCAGGTCGAGTTCGGCCCCATGGGGCGGATAGTTGGCCC
>JABDRH010000026.1 GCA_013041835.1 Desulfatitalea sp.
TGTTCAGCAGGGATATATCCGCTGCCGCTTCTCCAAAGTTGGCCTTTACATGGTCGTATGATGAGATGTTTCGCATATCGCCTGCGTCCGGGCTGAAATAATTGCCGGGTATGCCCCGCAGCAAGACGTCCTTGACCGCGCCGTTGAACACAAAACTCGAAGAGTGCCACGGCCTCAGGGTTTCGTTGTAATGGACCTTGGTCAGGCGCGCCTGTGCATGTTTGAACTGATCGTAAAATGTGGCGTCGTTGAATTCCTTTGAAGTGGATATGTAGATGTCCAGGTACAGGCACCCCTCGGCGTCCTTATACCGGGGCTTGAGGTTGTAAGAAAAGGTAGGCCGCTCCCATGGATGGATCAGTTTTTTCTTTGATATCTTTCTGGCGTCCCAACCATCCGACTGCCTGACGCACCATGCCAATTCAATTTCAAGCATCTTGGCCGGTTCCGGGTTCTGCACCGGTTCATCACTTGGCTTTACCGGAGGGAGACGCTTTAACTTTATGGGTTTGTCATGGAAAATCAGCCAGAACAGATGCAGCTTGCGGTTGTAGACCCACGGCACGACATGGTCGGACTGAATGTCGTTTTCGATCTTTTCCCATGGCGACCAGCGGGAATAATAAAGATCATAGTTTCGATAATAGAACGCGGCCGGCATGCTGCGGGTGCGGGCCACCACATGAAGCCGGTCGGTTGTTGGGTCTTTTTCATGAAACAGGCTGCAGATTTCAAGGCGGGAAACCTCTTCCAGTTTAAGGATATAGCGCTGCAGAGCGCCTTCCACATTCCGGTTCGTGATCTGCGTGGAAAGGATATCGGTTTCAAGCGCCTCGAAAAACGGCGACTTGGTATCGCGCAGTTCCGGTTCTATCCAGTTCTCCGGATAGAGGAACACCTTTCGGTTGGCTTCCCATATGCGATAGTTTTTCATCCATTTCCACTGATTCCAATTATTCTCCTGATCCGGGTCAGGCAGCGCCACTTCCACATGACGGCTTTCAAGATTCAGAAAACAGCGTTGGACAAAGAGCTGGGTCGAAAGAATCGCCTGCTTGATCCGCGAGGTGAGCTGATCCGAACACATCTCCACATCGATTAGGAACCAGCCGTAAAGGTCGACAGGAGATCGCCAGTATTCCGGGTTGGCTATCTTCTTGCCGTAGACGGTTATTTCGGGTGATTTCTCACGTTGGGACTTTTCAATGAGATATGCCGTGAGTGCGTCCCGTTTCTTTTCGCGAAGCGTGTCCATCATGGGTTTGAGCACCGTCAGCCATTGCGCCCGGCTGTATTTAGCCTGCGCCATGTCCCTGGCCATGCGGGCCTTTTCCTGTTCCTCGCCATCCGGGTCGCGCTTGGCAAGTTTGAACAGAGACGGGAAATCACTGCCGGTAATTGTTTTCTGGCGATGGCACTCCAGAAACCATTCATAGGTGTCGGGCGAACAATAATCCAGTTGGGAATGATGCAACTGTTCGTGGGCCATCGTGTCCCATCCGGTTACCTTGCACAGTGCTTCGTTTATGGCCTGTGCCGGCGTCGACGGGGTCGCGGCGAGTTCGAGGACTTTCAAAAAGGACGCATTTTCGGGCTCGGGAAAATTGCGTTTAAACTTGAGAAAACGCCAGGTTTGAAGCCATGCATTTAGGGGAATCGCGGCTTGGGCCTCCTGCAGGGGAAGCAGATTGAAATCGAGCGTGCCGCAAAATGCCGGATTGGCAACCAGCCATGCCAGTTCATCCCGGTCGCATTTAAGGCACCGCGCGGCGAAAGAGGCCTTGTGGACAAGATGCAGTGCGGCGAATATGTCAGGCAGGGCTTCCGGCGACGGCGCATACCGGTACCTGTTTTCGTCGTCACGCGCATGAAGCTTCTCATCCTGAAGGATGGCGAGAAGACGCTCGGTCCGGGACGGCAGATGAAGCCCGTTCAACAGGACATCCGCCTGGCTGCTTTCCAGCCCAAACGTTACCGCCACGAATTCCTTGATGGTGGTCCGGTTGAAATAGTTGAGAAGCGCCTCCATGCAATAGGCCCGGCGATCCTCGAGTTGTCCCGGCGTGACCGGGCCGGTATAACCGAGATGGGCGATCGCATCGGTTGCATCCGGGATAAAGCGCGTGAAGTGCTCGGTAATAAAATCGGTAATCTCCGTCTGCGTGGCCGGCCATGTGCCGGCAATGATGTCCATGGCGGTTTGAAGCCGGCCGGCGTCTTCAAACGGCGTCAACATGGCAAGCAGCATCTTGAGACGGTCGTCGCCGGCCTGATCCCATTTTGCAATCTGATCGCGAAGACCGGCCAGCGCCTCGCGCAAACCTTGTGTTTTCTGAACATAGACCGTATCGCGCCACCCGGCAGACGCGTCTTTCGCAGCCGTCAGCAGATACGCTGCCTGCGCCAGTGTCGCGCCGGATTTTTTTAAGCGCCCTTTATCACGTATGATCCGGGCAATGGTGTCCGGCGAACCAAAGGGATCGGAAATGCCCGCCAGATCAAAGAAGGCCAGCAGGTCGGGCAGCGTCGATTTGAGTTTCCGCGCAAGCGTGATGTATCTGAAAAGAATGGAAAGCGTATCCAGTGTCAATTTGTGGTCCGTTAACGGCAAAAGCAGCGACATCTCATCACGACTGCACGATAGCGATGTCATGATGTGCGGCAGATAGGGATCAATATGCTTGGTTGTTGATGCCGTGCTTAGCAAAAGCCTCAAATCGTTGAATACCTGGGGTTCGATGGAACCGCTTAAAAAGAGATGTTCAAAAAGAGTTTTGAGGGTTTCATCGGATGACGCGGCCGGCGCCCGTACCCTGTTGTTGATCGGACCGATCAGTGCGGCACACGCTTCGACACCGAGCTCGAGCGTGTTTCGAACCGTTTCAAACTGCTTCAGCGCGATAAGCAATTCACTGTTTACCGCGCCATTGCCGAGCGCGGGCGCCATGATGAGCAGGTCAAGTTCCCAAAGTGCGTGCCCTGAGCTTCTCCAAAGCCGCAGAAATCGGTTGATACGATCCAGGCGGTCCAGGGGCATGTGGGTTAATTTCTGAAGGTCGAGATCGCAGTCATCCACCGGACAAAGAACGACGCTTTGCGGGGCCTGCCCGTTTACAAACGCACACTGGAGCAGTTCCAGGAGTTGATGGTAGGTGAGTCCCGATTTTTGAAGGAAGACCGAAACGGGTATTTGCGCGCCAAGCACGTCATTGCTCCAGTACCGTTTCTGCCAGTAGAGCGTGGCGCGTTCGGTGATGATGACCTGCAGTTGCTGATCCGAAATGCCGAAGTATTCTCCCGCCGTATCCGCCGAGTTGGCATGCGTCCCGGCAGGGCTCGCATCGATCAGAAACGTCTCCATGAGATGATGACGGGGTATGCCCAGGTGGGAGAGAAACATCCGCGTCTCTTCCTGCCAAAGATTGAAATGCGAATGGAGCGGAAAGTCCGCCAGCTTCAGTCGTTCATACGCATCGGGCGTGATGTGTTCGGGTTCGGCGAGCAGATCCGCCGCGGACCAGGTGGTTTGGTATGCGAGCGAACCATCGCCGTCCATGACCCGGTCTTCGAGGAGTTCACAGACCAGATCGATGTACGCAAGCGCGGTATCCGTGTTTCGGCAGTTGAGCTTGATGTTGCCCAGATCGGGCCGCCTTTCGAACAGGATATCTTTGACCGTCCGGTTTGCCGGCCTTGCCTGCTTTTGATCAAGAAACCGGAACAGATCGGTCAGGTAGGCACCAGGGCCGAGCACGGACTCACAATGGCGCACCTCACGGATATCCATGGGGCCGAAGAGCGTTTCCAGGTCCGGGATCTGCTTTGACAATTCATCGATTTCCCGAGCCGTATATGCCTGCGGGGAAATGCAGCCCGGATTCACCCACTGAAGGCCGAAATGGAAATTTCCAATGAGCGCCAATACCGTGCCGTATTGATTTTCGCACGCATCGTACGCCTTTATCGCCATGTCTGCATGAACGCCTTCTTGCTTCATGGCGGCCGCAAAGGCTTGCTTGCCCTTGCGGCAAACCTGAGCGGCGCTGTAGTATCCGCTTTGTATCATGGCCAGGCCGGTTTGCGCATCAGGCGCAATCCGGTGAATTCGTTGCAGAACCTTTGTCGCCGCCACCTCGTTTTCGGAAAAGCCGCTCCCCGTGCTCTCAAAAAGGGCGGCGCACGGATCTTTCTTTAGATTGAAATCCTGCTTTGCTTCTATCGCGGAAAGGATGCCGGATACCGAACCCAGGGCGTGTTTGGCGCTTCGATCGATCTGGGCGACGAATGAGACGGCCGGGAATTGTTGCTCGGCTCTTTGCCTGAGAAGCGATGCGTAGACCTGCTTCTTTGTGGCGGTGTTCGCCCCTTCTATCCAGGAAGGAAGTTTCCCGCTGTTTTTGTCGATGAGCGACACCCAGTCATCGGTCGTTAATTTCGCGAAGTCTTGGACACCCGAAAACCGGGACGCGCCCAGCTCACCTTTCAAAAACGAGGTCATGTCTTTAAATGTCGAGGTAATGTGACCAATATCCGTGGTGACGCGCAGGTCCTCGATGTCGGATTTCTTGATTCCGGAAATCCGGCCAAGCGATTGCCAGAACTCCGGCGTGAATCCCCTGGACCGGCAAAAGGCGGATGCCACGGCGGTCTGTTTGTTGGGGGCAATCGCTGAAACCTCGAGCAGGGTTTTAAGCGAGCCGTTGCCGTCAAGCAAGGGTTTTTCAAGGACCCTATGCGCCTGAAGCACAGATAAAGCATCGAGCACCTGGGGCATGTCTTTTGCCACTTGCCTTGAAATGTAGTTCTGTTTCAAGGCGCTGTTCAGGGTATCTTCCTGCAGCGGTCTTTCCATCAACGCGATACCGTCCGCGCACCGCTCCACCAGCATGCTGATCCAAGTGTTCCATTCTTCCGGGTGATCGGGTAACAGATCGCCCGGTATGTTATGTGGCAGATTCTGGCGAATGAACGCGTAGAAGACCTCCGCCGTAAGGTGCGCAACGTTGATCTTCTCAGCTATCCGCGCGGCAAGGGTCATTTTCATGACATCTTCCGCAGACAGGCCTGTCTCTTTCCTTAGGTAGGACACATCCTTGTGGGTATCGCTCTCTTCGATCTTGGCAATCGACAACTCCTGGCCAAGCGCTTTGTTCAGCAACTTGTCCAGCGTCTGAAAGTCGGATTTCCCTTTATAGGGCATCTGCCCCTCGGTAAAATTCGCCCACAGCACCTTTCCGGTGACATGAAATATTTTTTCTTTAATTACATTGTCTTGCGAGTTGTTACACCGCACCAGCAGTTGAAAACGCGTCCTGGGCTTTCCGGTTAGCGGATCGATAGGCGGGGCATACTGTAAATCATAGAAACCGTTTGAAAGGGTCTTTCGCTCCCCGAGAAGCACATTATCGCGCAGCCTTTTTTCAAAAACCTGAACAGTGGCATGCCGGGTCCCCTCCCAAAGGCTGTTTCGTACAGACCCCCTGATGCGGTACTTGTCCTTGCAGCTGACCATCCGGGCGTTACCCGCGATCAGCCTGTTTATCTTTTGTGCGGTCTTAAAGCCCACATTACCGCTGACCGGCAGCCCGTGTTCGGTTTGAAACGAAATCACCGCCTTGCGGGTCGTCTTCCCATAGACCTGTGCGTCCGCTTCGCTCGCGTTGATGTCACATCCAATCCATACCAGCGCCTTTTGCAGATCCGCCACCTTGGACTTTTTCATGTTCAGCCGTATCGGGTAGCGAACCTTCATCAGTCTTTCCGTCCGGGCAACCTTGAGTTTTTTCATCGGCTTGACCCGGCTTGCGGCAACCGACACAAGCCTTTCAAGCGTCTCTTTATTCAAGGCGCCGGTGCCTTTAAGTCCGTATTTCTTCTGGAACTGCCGTAGCGCATTGCTCGTCTGTAGCCCCTGTTCCCTCGTTTTCATGTCTTCGGAAAGATCGATTTCCAGCTTGGCGATGCGCGCGGCCTTCACAAGAGTGCGATGCAGGTTGGCGGTCTGGGTCTTTGATGCGTAGTATTTTTCAATGGCCCGTTGGTTGAGCGCGACAATAGTCGATTTGTTGACTCTGGCATTCCGGGGCAAGGCGATAGTTTCTTTTACCGCTATCAGGGCCTTGGTGGTGTGCTCACCAAGGGCGGGGGTCATTCTTTCCGCGGCATCGTCGGCGATCTTCGCGCCCAAATAAACGAGAATATCCTGCAATCGCTTAATATCCTTTTTACTTTTCTTATCAAAGGATTCAGACAACAACTTCATGGATGACCTCCTTTATGCGTTTGTCAATGCAGTTCCATGGTTGAATAAGGAAAAGATAAGCAACAGCAACGAATTTACCCCAATGTTGCATAAAAAGTCATAACTGAGATGAAACCCATATAGGCTATGAAGATCAGATTGGGTCACGCGGTTTGAGCAAACCCCAATGTTGCATAAAAAAGACGGCCGAGAGAAAATAGACACTTTCAGGTATTGAAAATACCCGAATATGGGCACCATTTAAGTGGATTTAACAACCGGCGAACTTGAGGATCGGGTCTGTTGTAGGTCATCTTCTTTATGCAACATTGGGGTAAACAAGAATGCATGTTCTGAATGATTACCAAATTCAACGCGGATTAACAAATCATATTTTGCCGTATTCGCGATACCCCACCCTTGGAAATTGGCCTGGACAATCACGGCGAGGCCGTGATCGGGAAGAATGTGCAACTGAGAATAATAGTCCGAAAGGCCGCCATAATGTCCGACGACACTGCCGGCATACCCGATGCGGTGGCTGTTAGCACCCAGCTCAATCCAAACGCGGCGAATGTGAGTTGAGATTTATCAGCGACTATGGCAAAGATACAATTGTATGTCAGTGCCCTCAATCCATCAGGGCAACCGCATGTAAAAATCAGCAAGCATGATGGGGATGCGTTGATAGAAAATCAAAGGATTGCATGCCATGTTACGATTCGCTAAAAAGGTTGTGCGCAAACTGGGGATCACAGTCTTCGGAATCCTTGAAATTATTGGAATTCCTCGTGTTCCAGAGAAAATATCTGAAAACAAGGAGCCCCCCGCATGAAAGATTTCTCGGAAAAAGTAGTTTTAGGCCGAACCGGGCTTATGGTTTCCCGCCTTGGTATCGGCGCTGCATACGGCGTTTCAGAAAGGGCGTGTCGATTGGCTTTTGATGAAGGCGTCAATTACTTTTTCTGGGGATCTGTAAGGACGCCGGGAATGGGTGTTGCTATTCGCGATATTGCTCGCACGAACCGGGAAAAGCTTGTGGTTGTGCTGGAATGTTATACCCGGTCCCACCGCTTGATCAGGAGAAGTATCGAACAGGGGCTTAAATCCCTGAAAATCGAACTAGCGGATATCGTCCTTTTGGGCTGGCATGACAATCCTCCCAGGCCTAAGCTCATGGATGCAGTTCTGAGGTTGAAAGAACATGGATTGTTCCGCTACCTTGGCATTTCTTCCCACCAACGAACGCTTTTTCAAAACTATATCGAAGACGATCTTTATGATGTTTTTCATGTCCGCTACAACGCCGCCCATAGAGGGGCCGAGAAGGATATCTTTCCCTATTTGCCTAAGCAAGCGCAGGCCCCTGGTATTGTGTCTTTTACCAACACAAGGTGGGGCGATCTTTTGAAAGAAAAAAACATGCCGGAAGGATATTCGCCACCTGATGCGTCAGAGTGTTACAGATTCTCGCTATCGAATCCGCATGTTCAAGTGGCCGTTTGCGGACCTAAAAATGATGCTGAAATGAAAACCGCTCTCAACGTAGTAAAAAATAGCCCTATGGATGAACAGGACCTTCAGCGGATGCGGATCATTGGCGATTACGTGCATGAAACAAGGTCCCTGGCAAGCATGATCACATAGGGCCTTTGCCTCAAATAAACAGCATTCCGCCATCGAGCAGGATCGACTGACCGGTCATGGCATTCGATTCCGACGAGGCGAGGTAAACCGCAAGGTGGCCACAGTCGGCGACATTGAGATAATGCCCCATGGGCACACGTTTTATCAATTCCGTTCGAATAACGTCAGGCGTTGTATTATTTAATGCGGCGTGCTCCTTTTCGAACTGGTCGACCAAATCGGTCTGCACCAGGCCAGGACAGATCGCATTGATGGAAATGCCCTGGCCAGCGTGTTCGAGTGCCGCACAGCGCGTCATCCCGACCATGCCGTGCTTGGCCACGTTGTAGGCACATTGGTTTTTCGACGCCCACTTCCCGGCTGTCGAGGCGATATTGATGATCTTGCCATAGCCTCTTTCGATCATATGGGGCATCACTGCCTGCATAAGATGGAAGGGGCCGTGCAAGTTCACCTCCAGGGTGCGGGAAAACTCCTCCGGAGTATAATCCGTAAAGGCGCGGGGAATATAAATAGCCGCTCCATTGACCAGAATATCGAGCTGGCCGAATATCTCGATGGTTCGAGAAACAAGATCAAAGCAGGCACCCCGGTCGGAAACATCGACTTGCGCTATTTCTACCCTCTGCCCATGAGGCACGAGTGTCGCTTTGGCTCTGTCAAGCTTTTGCAAGTTGGTTCCGGCTATCATGACACCCGCGCCCTCGAGCGCAAAAGCTTCCGCTATCCCGAGTCCGATACCGCCGTTTCCGCCGGTGATCAGGGCTGTACGTTCTTTAAGGCGTTTGCCACGACGCATGACTAACAGTCCCTCTCATCTTTTCAGTGCATCGTCTGGGTTCACCCCAATGTTCCAGTACAACTGGAAAGCGTCGTCAATTGGTATATCAATAGTCATTTTTTAGAAATACCAAAAGTTGACGAATCCGTAAAAAAAATTGAAACTTTTTTTCGTTTTATGCGTTATATCATCTATTGTTGTCTGCTTAGGGTGCATATAACGCATTTCAAATTGGAGGCCTCATGAAATCGATACCGATGTCGCTGGCTGTCTTCGTATTCGTCGCAGTACTTACCGCACCGCTTGGGGCACAGGAAAATCTTGGCAGAAGGCTGGTCCAAACCTGCAAAGCCGAGATTGAAACCTATTGCCATGATGTCAAGCCGGGCGGGGGACGCATTTTATCTTGCCTGCACGCCCACTCCGACAAGCTCTCGGAATCATGCGCCGAGGTGGCCAAGGAGGCCGGCGAGGAAGTGAAACTCATGGGCGCGGCCATTGCCCATGTCAAGGAGAATTGCAGCGCGGATCTGGATCAGTACTGCAAGGGTGTGGCTCCCGGCCGGGGCCGGTTGCTCAAGTGCCTGCAAGACAACGACACCGGCATCAGCCACAAGTGCAAGGATGCCCTTAAAGAGATCGGTCTGCGGGAGTAATGCATGCCGGCTTCTTTAGGGTAGGGATTTTGTTGTATGACACGGCTGCGCCGGATCGCATCAATCCGTCCAATCGGCCAATTCTTCGACGGCGGCGGTCTTGACCGAGGGGTCAAATGCGCCCTCGGCAATGGACGACAGAAGCTGGCGGGCCTGACCGGTACCCGTCTGAGCCATGACCTGAACCACATCACCCTGGGCCGAGGCATCCAGTTGACCAAACCGCGACCACAATGGTTGAACGAGGCGCGCGGCGAGGCCGGGCGCCTCGTCGACGAGATATTCCACGGTCACCATGGCGCCCAGGCGCACCGACCATCGCGGATGAACCAGCAAATCCAAAAAAGACGGAAAAATCATCGCCTGTTCGATCATCATCGTCGATAGACGAGGGGCCTCACCGGCTTCGATGATCTGCCTCAGGCAGCGGGCCGTGAGTTGGGACGGATCGCGCTGGCGGCACTGATCAATGACCTCAGCCAGATCGATGTGGCCGGTCCAGCGCAGATGACCGTCCAGCACCAGGGTCGGCACGGCCCGAACCCCCTCTTTTTCGGCAGTTTCGGTAAACCGCATGCCATCGATAACGGTTACCTGCAAATCAGGAGCAATATCGGCCAGGGCCAGCAGCCCATCCACCGTTAGGGGGCAATGGGGGCACTGCATGGTGATGAATAACGTCAGGTCCGCCGGCATTTCGATCCGACGGGCATTTGCTACCAGATCGGCCGCCAGTTGCGATGCATCGGAGGCACCGCGGTTCAAGGCGTTAAAAAAAGGCGGCAGCTCTTTTCCTTGGGGAACGGCCTGATAGGTAATGTTTTGATGCACGCCAAGGACCAAGGCCGGTGCCCGATCCGCTGCATCCGAATCGGTCTTGATGGTTACCCCTGGCGCACATCGGCCTAGTTGGTCACAAAAACGGGCCAGCGATGCATCGGCATCGCCTGTACCTTTAAGATAACGGATCGTCACAGGTGCCGGATGGGCGGCGGCCCACTGTTGGATGGTGCGTTCGTCCTGGTTGGTCATGCGATGTCCGGGAAAAAAAGTTTTGGGTTGCTCGATCCTAATTCTTACATTCTTCTGTTCACCACTAATCATAGCAAGCTACCATGGCTGAAGGCAACCTTTGCCCCAAGGTTGCATCCGCGAACCGTTGAATCCCGCCGGATAAATATCCGGGCCGTTTTGACCGGCAGGTCTTTATTGTGGTATGGGGGCTTAGACAAGGGCCTTTGAGTTGCTATAGTTGCGACATCGTGGCACAGTCTCTTAGCCTTGCTCGCTTACCGAAAAATGTTGGCTCAGGAAATCTTCCTTTCCGTTTTCCGGAAGCCTGTTTGACATCCACCCACTCTGGGAAGGAATAAGCTTTGCTCATAATTTCAGATCCTGTTTTTTATGTCGCCGCCATCCCCTGCGTCCTTCTCTACGGCATGGCGAAGGGTGGCCTCGGCCCCGCGGTGGGCGCCATTGTCGTGCCCATCATGAGCCTTGTCATTTCACCGGTCCAGGCCGCGGCCATCTTGCTGCCGATCCTCTGCGTGATAGACATTTTCACCATACGGCGTTTCTGGGGAAAATTTGACAAGCACCACCTCAAAATCCTTCTCCCGGCGGGCATCGTGGGAATCGTCATTGCCTCCGTGCTCATGGGAACCCTGCCCCCCAACGTCATTCGCATGATGATCGGCGTCATCGTCATCCTGTTCTGCCTCAACTACTGGTCCGGTGGGTTGCTCGGAAACAAAAAGGGCGGACGGCTCAGCGGCTGGCTGTGGGGAACCATCGCGGGATTTACAAGCACCCAGATTCACGCGGGCGGCCCCCCCATCAGCATTTACCTGCTGCCCCAAAATCTCGACAAAATCATCCTGATGGGCACCATGGCCATCTTTTTCGCGGTCGTCAATTACCTTAAACTTATCCCCTACACCCTGTTGGGGGCTTTGGATTTGTCGAACCTGCTTACCAGCCTGCTGCTCATGCCCTTGGCTCCGGTGGGGGTGAAGCTGGGGTATCTCATCCTTTACAAGGTGTCTCAGAAGGCCATTTACCGGTTTCTCTACATCGCCTTGTTTCTGTCGGGCATGAAGCTGGTCTATGATGGACTGTTTTAAAAAGGAGTAAGGCATGGTCACATTTCCCCAGGCAAACGCCCCGCGTTTCGTATTCAAGGTCGGCGGCAATGAACTGATGGTCGTGGCGTTCAGGTTGGAGGAAAAAGTTTCGACCCCTTTTTGGGCGCTTCTTCAACTGTCGTCGGCAGACGAACTCCAATTTGAAGACATGGTCGGCAAAATCGGCCTGCTGACCATTGAAAGCGGCCAGGAGGACCGCCACCTGAACGGCATTGTTTACCGGTTCGCCCGCAAAGGCACCAGCGGCCGTTTTTTCCTCTATGAGGCCCAGGTCGTGCCTCAATTGCAGCTCCTCGGCCTGGACCAGGATTGCCGCATATTCCAGCAAAAAAGCGTTCCCGACATTGTGCGGGAGGTGCTGGAAGAAAGCGGCATCACCGGAGATCTGTTCGAGTTCCGCCTGCAGGGCAACTATGCGCCGCGAGACTACTGCGTTCAATACCGGGAAAGCGATCTGGATTTTGTCTCCCGGCTGCTCGAAGGTGAAGGCATCTTCTATTTTTTCGAACATTTTGCCGAAAAGCATCTTCTCGTCTTCGGCGACGGCACCGTCAATTATCAACCCATTGCCGGCGAACCCAAAGTCATCTTCAATGCCGGAGGCGGCATGGTGGCCGAAGAGGAGGCGGTCGTCGGTTTCAATGTCGCGCGTCAACTCCGCACCGGCAAATATGCCCTGCGTGATTTCAATTTTCAAAAACCCGATCTGGATCTGACAGCGGACCACACGGACCAGGAAAACAAAAAGCGCGAAGTGTATGATTATCCGGGCGTTTATGAAACCACCGAGATTGGAAAGCACCTGGCCAAGGTAAGATTGGAAGAATCGATCCTGTTCAAGGACCGGGCCGAGGGCAACAGCGTGGTGCCCCGTTTTGTGCCGGGATTTTGTTTCACGCTGGAAGGCCATGACCTGGATGGTTTCAACGCGGAGTACCTGTTGACCGGGGTGGTCCATCAGGGCGCCCAGCCCCAGGTGCTGGCCGAAAAAGCGGGACCGGCAGAAGGCACCCGCTATGAGAACCAGTTTACCGCCATCCCTGCGGCCGTCACCCTGCGCCCGGAAAGGCAGACGCCCAGACCGGTGGTGGAAGGCGTCCAGACCGCCATTGTGACCGGACCCTCCGGCGAAGAGATCTATACGGACAAGCATGGCCGGATC
>JABDRH010000281.1 GCA_013041835.1 Desulfatitalea sp.
GTGCATACCCTTCAGCGCGGTGAAAGCATCTCAAAATTGGCCCAAATGTATTATGGCAACTACAAACAGTTTCATATCATCGCCCAGTTCAACGGCATGGATGACGCCACGCGCGTGACGGTGGGTCAGAAAATCAAGGTGCCCAAAGTGGCCGGCCTGCCCTTCCACCTGCCCCAACAAGAACAAAAGCCGTCGGCAACACTTGAAACGGATATTGCCGAGACACCCACCCCAACGCAGGAGGCGCCACCCGGAGATATCCTGGACGAAGGACCGACGGATGAAGTGTCTGAAATGGACGAACAGGTAATGGCCTATCGTGACACCGGCATTGTTTTGTACAACGAAGGCAAGTATGAAGACGCGGTTTTTGAATTGAACAAAGCCATAGAAGCGGCGCCCGAGGACAAACAAACCCGTTCTTATCTGGCCAAAGCCTACTTTGAGAGCGGCAAACGGCTGTTCGAACAGCAGGATTTCAAAGCCGCCCGGGATGCCTTTGAGAGCGCATATCAGTATGATCCCGCCTGCGACGCATGCCTGACCATGGTGGACAAAAGCAAAAGCGGCCCTGTGCTCATGCGGCGAGAAAAAGGAATCGACCTGTTTAATCAAAACGAATACAGTCAGGCTATTCCTGAACTGGAACTTTATCTGCAGCAGCGGCCCAAAGACACTGAAATTCACGGCCTGCTCTCTAAAGCGTATTTCCAACAGGCCTTGGGTGATTACAACAAAGGCAATTTTCAGGCCGCCCAAAAAGGATTCGAAGCCGCCCTCGAATATGACACCGGTTGCGAAAAATGCGCCGTCTACATCACCAAGAGCCTGGAAAGCTTCAAAGAGGAGCACTACAACCGCGGCATCGTCTATTTCGGCAAAGAGAACCTGGCCGAAGCGGTCAGTGAATGGCAGGCGGTGTATGATGTGGACCCGGATTACAAGGATGTGACCGCCAACTTGCAGAAAGCACAACAACTACTTGATAAATTAGAACAAATAAAGAAAAACAGCAGGTAATGGTCCAAATCGTCCAAAAACCGGAGCAGATCCGAACATGAGCACGATTCCCCAAATCACGGTGCAGTTGGTCCATATTCAAGGCCCTTTGAAGGGCGATATCCAGGAGCTTTCCGCATCGGAAATTCGCATCGGACGCCACCCCGATTGTCAGGTAAAGTTTCCCAAAGATTTAACAACGTTGTCCAGGGTTCACGCCAAGATAGTACGGGAGGGAAACCGTTTTAAAATCATCGATCAGAGCACCAACGGCACCTATGTCAATGGGCAGCGCATTGCCGAAAGCTATCTTAAGGATGGGGATGTGGTGATGTTTGCCGAAGGCGGCCCCAAAGCCAGCTTCCTGACTCAGACGGCTACCCAACCCGCCACTGCCCAGCCTGCCCAACCAGAAACATTCACCGAAGCGCCCATCGCGCCGCCGTCGCCACCAAAAGCACCTGCCCAAATGCCGCCCGTTGCACCCATACCATCGCCGCCTATGGCATCCCCAGCGCCGTCGCCTTTGGCGCCAGCGGCGCAGCCAGGGCCCGCGATTGAACAAACCAAGGTGCCCCTTGCCATCCAATATGGCCCGGCCCTTAAATCGTTTCAAACCTTGCCCATCATCATCGGCAGCGGACCGGGATGTGATTTCCCCATCGCCAATCCCGGACTGAGCGACCAGCATGCTCAGATTTTCTTCGCACAGGATCGTTATTGGGTAAAGGATCTGACCGGCATGAACAAGGTAACGATCAATAGCCTGCCGATTTCAGGCCAAGCCGCTCTTGAATCCAACGTGCAACTGGCCCTGAGCAACCAGGGCCCGAAGTTTCGCTTTCTCGGCGGCGGGCGGCTGGCCGAGATAGAAGATCCGTTGCCTGAAACGCCCGAACCAGCCAATCCAACCGAGCCATCGCCTGCGCGCCCTGATGAAAAAGCCATGCCGCTGGCGAAAAAGGCCGGCAGCCTGTTTAAAAAATTCTTTACGTAGATTAAGCCGGAACCAAGACCTTAATAAAGCAGAACGCTAATGTAATCGTATGGTCATCTTTGCCTGGGGAGCTTGTCATGCAGAATCGTAAACCGCGTTTCAACATCCTGGCCCTGGCACCTTTCCACACCGATGCCGAGCGTGCTTGGACCGGCAGCCCCTTGCCGGTGGGGCGTACAACCTTGGATGAAGTCGTTGACGCCATGGGCATCCATTGCCGACTGCCGCTGGAAAAGTCCTTGTGCCCCCAAGGCGAACTCAATTTTCATTTTCAAAGTATCAAGGCCTTGCATCCGGACAGCATCGTGCAGTCCCAACCCTACCTGAGGCAGTTGCAGCACGCCGCAGCCTTTATAAAATTGGCCCGCAGTCAGGGCAAGCCCACTGCGCAAATCCGGCACGGGTTGCACCAATGGCCCGATCTGCCTGCCATTGACATCACCGAGGATCTGCCTGAGAAACAAGCTGCGGTATCCGACGACGGTCTGGAAAACTTGCTCAACAGGGTCGCGCTTTCAGACAGCGGCACCCGCGTAGCCGCAACTACCGAAAGCGAGGCCGCTCAGTTGGCATCCATAGCCGGCCGGATTCTCGCAATCCTTTTCTCGGATTCAAGTTTCCGTACCATGGAAGCGGCTTGGCGTGGCTTGCGCTTGCTATTGCAACAAGGTGTACCGCAGCAAGGTCCGCCGCCGCATGTCAGTGTAGCCGCCGTACATGCTCAAACGCTGGCTGAAAGCTTGGGCGCCCTCACCCCCCATCTGCTCGAAGCACTTCCTGACCTCGTGTTGTTGGATATGCCCTTTGACAATACCCCCTTGCACTTGGAACGTCTGACCACAGTGGCCCAATGGGCAGCCACCCTGATGGTGCCAACCATCGCCTGGGTCGGCCCTCGTTTTCTTCAGATTTCCTCCTGGCAGGAACTGCAGACCCTGCCGTTTATCCCCAATCATTTGACCGGCGCCGCATATGCCAAATTCAATAAGCTACAGGCCTCCGAAGCGGCCCCATGGCTCTGCCTGGCCTGCAACCGGTTTATGCTCCGATATCCATATGGCCCAGAGAACCCCACCCGCCATATTTCATTCCCGGAACCCCGCCCTTCCTGGAC
>JABDRH010000288.1 GCA_013041835.1 Desulfatitalea sp.
ATGCAGTACACCTCCGGCACCACGGGATATCCCAAGGGCGTCATGCTGACCCACGCCAACCTGGTTGGCAACGCTCAGTCCATGGCCGAAATCATGGCGCTCACTTCAGACGACAATATGTGCATTCCCGTGCCGTTCTTCCATTGTTTCGGCTGTGTCATCGGCACCATGTGTTGCCTTGTTTCCGGGGCGACCATGTGCCCCGTGACCGGGTTTAAGGCGAAAACCGTCATGGAGACCGTGGATGCGCTTCAATGCAGCGTGCTGCACGGCGTGCCCACCATGTTCATCGAGGAACTGGAGGAAATGAAGCACAAGCCGTACGACACTTCAGCCTTGCGCACGGGCGTGATGGCCGGCGCCACCTGCCCCATTGAGTTGATGAAGGCGGTCATCAAGGAGATGGGGGCCAAGGAACTGACCATTGTTTACGGCCAGACCGAGGCGTCTCCTGGCATCACCCAGACTCGCCGCGATGATCCCCTCGACATTCGCACGGCGTCGGTCGGTCGCGCGCTTCCCAACGTGGCGGTTAAAATCGTCGATCCTGTCACCAACCGGGAAGTTCCTCGCGGGGATACCGGCGAGCTGTGCAGCCGCGGCTACCACGTCATGAAGGGCTACTACAAAATGCCGGATAAGACGGCGGAAGCCATCGACGCGCAAGGATGGTTGCACACCGGCGATTTGGCCACGATGGACGAGGCGGGCAACTGCTCTATCATCGGCAGGCTAAAAGATATGATCATCCGCGGCGGCGAGAATGTCTATCCGCGTGAAATAGAAGAATTTCTCTACACCCATCCTAAGATCAAGGATGCTCAGGTGGTAGGCATCCCCAGCCGCAAGTACGGCGAGGAAGTCGCGGCGTTCATTCAGCTCAGGCCTGGCGAATCATGCACCGCGGAGCAAGTCCGTGAGTTCTGCAAGGATAAGATTTCGTTTCATAAGATTCCCGGATACATTTACTTCGTGAGCGAATATCCGACGACCGCCAGTGGCAAGATCCAGAAATACAAGCTTCGCGACATGGCGACAGAGGAGATCCAGGCGCCTTAACGCCGCATCAACATGGGGCCCAACGCCTGCCCGCCGAACAGGTGCATGTGCAGGTGGAACACCTCCTGGTTGGCGTCGCGGTTGCAATTGATCAGCAGGCGGTAGCCGCTTTCGTCTACGTTTTCCTGTTCGGCCACGATTTTGGCTACCGTGAACAAGTGGCCGAGCATTTGTTCGTCGGCTTCGGTGACATCGTTCACCGTGGGAATCTCCTTGTTGGGAATGATCAGGATGTGCACCGGTGCCTGGGGATTGATATCCCGAAAAGCCGTGACCCGGTCATCCTGATAAACGATATCTGCGTGACTTTCGCCATTAACGATTTTGCTGAAGATGGTGGACATGGTGTTCTCCTTTGGTTGGTTTTTCTATATGGCGATGCCATTGTTCCTTAGAAGACATACGAATCAAACGTTCTTGGCTCCAGGTCATTTCCGGCGCATTGGGCTTGTCGCGGTATTCGCACCGTTGTTTGCTGCAGACCGGGCATTCGTGGGGTTCGCACGGATCCATGTGTACGAGGACACCGGCTTTGCCGCTGAATTCTTTTTCCAGCAAGTGTTCGAGAATTTTTGCTTCACGATGAGCCTGGGCCAGGGACAACTCCCGGGGAAGGACCAAGTGAAGATCGATGTGTATCGTGGCGCCGGCCCGCCATGCCCGCAATTGGTGGATATCCACCCATTGCGTACGGCGGTGGCGCACCAGCAGTTCCGCGATGCGGCCAAGCAGATCGGCATCCGATGCATCCATCAGGCGGTGGAAGGATTGGCGAACCAGCGTGCTCCCGGACAGCAGGATATGGATACCCACCAGGCAGGCCACAACACCGTCCAATCGCAGCCAGCCGGTCAGGCGGACCAGGAGCAATCCGACGATGACTGCTGCGGAGGAGTAAACATCGGTGAGGATGTGCCTGCCGTCGGCCGTAAGCGCCATGCTGTCGGTGTGCCGTCCCACGCGTATCAGGTAGAGGCCCAGCAGCAGGTTGATGACGGTGGCGGCCAGGAGCACCAGCATGCCGGTTTCCAAATTGGGCAGGGGATGAGGTCGGAGCAGGTGGGTGACGCCGCTGTAAAAGATGCCAACGGCGGCTCCCATGATCAATGCGCCTTCGAAGCCGGCTGAAAAGTATTCGATTTTTCCATGTCCGTACGGGTGCTCGGGATCGGGCGGTTTGGCCGCCATCCAGATGCTCAGGGCGGCAAAAGCGCCGGCGGCGACATTGATGATGGACTCGAGGGCGTCGGAGAATACGGCCGATGAATGGGTCAAATTGTAGGTGAGAAACTTCATGCCAAGCAGCAAAACGCTGGTGGCAAAGGACAGTCCGATGGCACGCATCCGCTGTCGCTGATCCTTGGTTTGTATTGCCGTATACCCGGTGGACTTGGCCATGCGTGGATGGTGCTGTGTCATTGCGATTCAAATGGTAGCGGTGAGTTGGTTATTTCAACATCTTTATTACCTAAATGACAGCGGGTGTGTCAATCCACACCTTCCTTTTTTCACCGACGCAGGCTTGGTTGCACCCCCCTAAATACCCGCCTGGGTTTCCGGTTCTGCGCTGTCCGTTTCATTTTCGGCGTCCAACCCGGGAGCATCATTCATGGATGCTTTTTCAATGGTGGGAATCATCAATTGCTGATGAAAGCGCAAGTCGGCCAGGTCGATTTGTGGATTGCTGTGTTTAAGCAGCCACATGGGAATCTGAAACTTGTCCCGGCACAGGGTCCAGTAATTGTCACCCCGTTGAACCCGGTAAGGTTGCAACTCGCCCACGCGATAAACAGCGTAAAAGTCTTCTTGCAACCGTTTGTGATATTCGTAGCGGTTTTGTCGAAAGGTCAGGGCATCCACATGCTGCAGGGGGATCCTGATTTTCTGGTGCAAATGCAGCGTGTCGCCATAGCGCAGCTTGTTCAAGCGTCGGATCTGCTGGGTGCGCACGTCGGCCCACTCGGCATAGTGGCCCAAGGTTTCTTCCACCGCCACTCGGATCACGCCCACTTGCCCGCCGGGTTCGTTGCTCAGGCGATCGAAATCCACATCGACCGTGACAATCTGCTCGTTATGCGCCTGAAGGCTGGCCGGATTTTGTTCTTCAGCCGTTTCATCGGCTCTGGATAGAGGCGGCAGGGGGATGGCGGAAGCCAATATCGGTTTGGGATAGTATGGGGGCGGCGCTGTCTCGGTTGCAGCCTCGATG
>JABDRH010000290.1 GCA_013041835.1 Desulfatitalea sp.
ACGTAGGGCGTGCGCTTTTCCAACTGGGGGATGATCTCCATCATGCTCTCTTCCATGGCGATCTCGATGTCTTCGCGGCGACGTACCGCGCCTTGCCGCGCCAGCCCCATGCCCAGCATTTGGGCCACGGTGGACTTGTCCTTGCCGATCATGGCGCGCACCTTGTCAAACTCGCCCTTGACCAGCATGGGATGAATGACGCTCCAGGTTTTGCGGTTAATGCTGCCGACGCGGTTCAGTCGGAACCAGCGTTCGATGGCGATGGCCATGCCAGTCATGAAGACGAAAAGAATCGGGTACATAAATGCACCCCCCTTGTGAAAAAAGGCCAACATCGAACTCAATTCCATTTTACTTCCTTTCCAGGTGGTCGTCCAACAGCTTAGGGTGTAGGAAAGATATAATTCCAACAGGTTGTTCCGGATTTGGGTTCGTCTACAAGGCACATCCGTTTTTACATATCAGGATACCGCGGTGGATGCAAGGCAGTAGACGGACACAAAACAAGCAAAATGGGGGAATTATTTTATGCCGAGCCCCTTACACCTGTGCCGCCGGTAAAAAGTCTATGGGATAGAGGATGGTCAACTTTTCCACCCCTTCCTTCGAACCGAAATTAAACCGCAGGATACGATCCACGATCATGGCCACCAGCATCTCCGAGCCCAGGTCGGTGGATTCCACTTTGCACATGGACACGGCGCCGTTGGTTTCGATGCTGATGCGCAGCAGAATCTTGCCGCGCAGGGTGGGGTCCTTGCGCAGCTCTCTGTTGTAAATGCGATACAGGGTAGCCTTATATCGGTCAAAAACGATCTGAATCTCTTCGTCGGTGCGGCCCGGGCTTGGACTTTCGCTCACGGGCCGATCAGTCTCCTGGATAGCAGCGATGGTGCTCTCCACCTTACCGGGTCCGACGCCGGTGCCAAGGCCGGTGCCGGTGCCGCCTCTGCCGATGCCCCCGCCGATCCGGCCGGCATTGCCGCCGCCCACATTACGGCTGACAGCGGCGTAACGGATGCCGCCGCTTGAACCGCCAGTGGCCTGAATGGCCACCAGGGATCGCCTGGATCGTGCCTGGCCGGCCACCCGCGTACTGTCTTTCATCAGACGCGCCTGAGTGCCCAACCGGGCTACGGGGATTTCGGCCATGAGGTCTTTAAATGTCTCTTTATAGGCCAGCACCCCGATCCGCTCGGCTTTTTTACGAGCGGCCGCGGAACCATCGGCCACCCTGGTCTTTTCGATGGATTTGGGTGCGCCGCCGGCCTTTTGGGCCGGCTTGTCCTTTTTCTTCGCCACTTGTTTGGACTTGGTTTTGTCCCCCGCGTGTGCTGTTTGGATTTCTTCCTTTGGCTTGCTGGCCGCCGGTTTTTTCGGTCGGATTGGCCTGGGCGGCTCTTTTTTGACCAGTTTGACCAGTCGTTTTGGAATCTGCGCCACTTCCACAGCGCGGTCGTGGATCGGTATTTTGACCAGGGAAATCACCGACCCGAAGACGAAGCAAGCCAGTATGGCTACGAGCACGGCCTGCCGGAGGCGCTTTTCGCTTTCGGTGTCCCTGTTCCATGGCATGATCATTGCCTCATAGGGCATCGGCGATGCTTCGCGCTCGATAACGAACTCTTCCTGGCGCTCCTCCTCCTCTTCGTATACTTCGCGCACCGCTTGGTCTATAAAATCGAGTTGGGCGTCGTACCGCTCGATCTGCGCTTGAAGCGCCGCCTGATGGTCCAGGATGCCCCGAATGCGCGCCTGTACCTTGGCGACCCGGGCCCGCACCCGTGCGACATGGTCGACGCCGTCTCCGCCTTCGGCCAACCCTTTCCAGAATAGTCGGCCCGCCGCCAATGCCTCCAGCCGGTCGAGGGTATCGCAGACTTCCTGCAAAGCGTCGAGTTGCTGGCGGGCGGTGGCATGCTTTTCCAGCTCCGCCTCAACGGTTCTTATCTGCCCGGCCACCGTTTCACGCTGCTGCTCGATCTGAGCCATCTGTGTCAGCAAAGGCGCCAGCTCTTGTGTCAGTATGCTGTTATCCATCATGTTATCCATTATTAGCCTTGCGTGGCCTTCTGAATGACGGCCAGGGATATCCTGCCGTATCCGGAGCCGGTACAGGTTGACATGATTTTTTTCAGTGCACTGAAGGGAATCGACTTATCGGCCAGGATGGTGACCTCCTTGCTTTGAACCACCGTCTTGGTGCTGATGCCGATGATGTTGCGCTCCAGCTTTTCCAAGCGGACCGTGATCTCCGATACGGTTTCGCTGCTTGACTGAATCAGTTCAGGTGTGTCGATGACCTTTTCGCCTTGGACCAATACCATTTCGGGGCTGACCATAATCACCACCGTCTCTCTCGGTTTGGCCGTAACTTCCGAGACCGGCAGATTGATCTGTCTGGGCGCCTCGACGGCGTCACCGCCAACCGAGTGGAACAGCAGGAAGAAAACCAGAATGGTAAACACATCCATCAGTGGGGTCAAATTCAGGCCGGCTGTTTTTTTTCGGCTACGCATCATGCGCTTGACTCGTCTGTTGTTGCTCATGGCGCATCTCCTATGGATATGTCGGGGAACAGCGGCATACGCTGCATCTCATCGCTCCCCTCGGCTTTCACTTCGGTGCCGCGCACTGCATCCATGACACGAATCAGGTGGTCGTACGCGATATCCGACTCCAACAAGACCGTGGCGTCCTCTTTTTCCGGATAGTGTTCCTTGAGCCGCAGGAGCATTTCACGCAACCGGAGCATGTCGTAGCGGCCCTCTTTTTTGGGTAGCACGGCTTCGACAAATTGACCATTGGCAATCTCCAGGCCGGTTTTGCGCACGATCACTTCGATGGCGAAATTCGGTATGTTCACCGTATCTCCGCCTGCAGAGAGAGGAACGCTCAGCTCCATGATGGCCACTCGCGAGAAAACGGCGCTGATGAGCAAAAAGGGAATGAGCACCACCATCAGGTTGAGAAAAGAGGTAATGTCCAGATGGGGCGTCTCCAACATGCGTTGCTTTTTGATTTGCCGACGGCTCATGATGCGCTCACTTCGAATTGCCGCTTGGCAAATCTGGAAATGCTGTTCAGGGCCTTGACCGAGGCCATTTCCAGGCTGTCCACGATCTGCCCGGTGGTGGAGGTCAGTTTGGCATGCAGCAGCAACAACGGAATGGCCGACATGAGCCCGAAGGCGGTGGTATTC
>JABDRH010000291.1 GCA_013041835.1 Desulfatitalea sp.
GGGCGTAGTGCGACGCGTCGCAAAGCGTGCGTGCCTTTTTATGGGCGGGATGCTGAACCAGTACTTCTTCGCAGATGTTGATGACGCGGGCATAATCGCCTTTTTGGAGAAGTGCTTGGGCCAGGTCTAATTTTTCGATGTTCGCTTGTTCGCTGATTTTTTTTCTTGCCCGGGCCAGGGCGAGATTGCGGCCTTTGAAACCGGGGCTAACCTGCTTAAAGTGTTCGATCGCCGAAAAGTACTTTTTTTTCTGCATCAGGTTGTTGCCCAGTTGGAAACGGGCAATGTCGCCCAACGACTTGGCCTGGGCGTTGCCGGGGCTCAGGCCCTCAATTTTGTCCACCAAGGGCAAAACTTGTTGGAACTGCTTGCGCGCCAAGGCCTTTTTCGCTGACGCCACCAATGCATCGACGTCTTTCCGCGGCAGAAGATATCCTTGCGGTAGGTTCGGCAACAGTAGCGTTTCACCGACATAGAGTGGATTTTCAGGGTTGCGGTTGTTGAAATAGGCAATGGTATACCCCTTGGTGGGATCTGCGTAAGCCTGTTTGGCGATACGGATCAGTGAGTCGCCGGGCTTGACGATGTAAACCGTCTGGTCGGTGCGGTTGAGCAGTGTTTTCAGGTAGAAAAAAGCTTTTTCGTGGGACGGGTCGTAGCGCAAAACAATCAGAAATTGCCGGCGCGCGGCCTCATGGTCGCCGCTTTGGAAAAGATCCAGACCCTTGCGCCAATGTTCCGCGGCACGAGCGGAAATGGTGGTTTCCAGGGCGTTGATCCGGCCCGGAATATGCTCATCCTGGGGGTCGAGCTGAGCCGCCACCCGCCAGGCCAGCAGGGCTTGCTGAAGCTGGTCTTGTTGCTCGAAGGCTGCCGCGCGTTCGCGGTATGCTGTCGCGGTGCTTGGCATATTTCCCGCCGATGGCGGTTGCTTGCGGGCCAGGGACAAGGTACACCCCCAGGCCAAAGCCGCCAGCACGATCAAGATCAGGAAGCGCAGCCGGTTCATCGCAGGTCCGCCGTAATGAAAGTTTTCAAATCCTGGCTAAACTGTTTGGAGCCGCCGGTAGCACCGATCACGGCACGATGGATCTTGAAACTATCGACGAAAAATGCGTTCTCACCCCGTTCCAGGGTAAAAGCGGCGCGGTAGCCGTGTTTTTTGAGCAAAGCGATGATCATGTCGTTGGCAAGGCCGCCCGGATAGGCGAAGAAACGGCAGGGCCGTTTCAGATGCGTGGTGATCTCTTTTTTGGGACGTAGAATTTCCGCTTCAAGGGTTTCAATGGCCGAGCGAGTCCGGGCACCGGCACCCAACCGCGTCAAATGACGTCCTGAATGGCCCGAGGTGCCGATATCGAAGCCGTCCGCCGTCATTTGCTCAAGGTTTTGCCAGCTCATGTGACCGGCTGTGCCTATTCGCCGGGTGGCAATGAATATGGCCGCCCGCAATCCGTATCGCTTCAGGATGGGATAGGCTGTCTCAAACATCCAAGCTTCGGAGGTGTCCATGGTGATGACGATGGCCCGCTCGGGTAATTGCGCTTTCAAACGCAAATACGAGGTTAATTGCGAAGGGGAAATGGTATGATAACCGTTGGTGTGCAGGTATAGCATCTGGCTTTCAAAAGTGCGTGCCGATACCGCGTCGGTGGTTTTGGCGGCGGAGACAATTTTGGGGTAGTTCAATACCGGCACGATCTGGTAGCCGTTGGGGGCCAGGCCGCCGTAAAACGAATGCGCAAACGGAATGACCAGCCGGTCCCCCGCCTTAGCGGAAGTTACGCCATTGTAGCGGGCGATGCGCCAGGTGTGGGACGAACTGCCCAGGTGCGTCTGCGCCAGCCCGGCCAGGGTATCTTCCGGCCCGACGGTGATAATGGAAAAATGCGGCGTGCGGATGACTTCAGGCGTTCTTTCCTCGGGCCGCAGCAGATCGGTGCACCCGGCGGCGGCGGCCACCCAAAGCAGCACGAAAAAAAGTGCGCGAAACGGACGAAACGGACTATTCGTTTGCATTGGATCGGCTTTGATGAATGTGAAGTAGCTTGTAAACTTGAACCGGTTCGGCTTTTCCCTTGATGGATTGAGGGCCCAGGGCATGCGTTTCCACGGCCGAGTCCACGTTGTCTTTTACTTTCTGGCTGATCACCGTTTCTCCGGGACCGGCGAAGCCGTTGAGTCGAGAGGCCAGGTTGACGCTGTCGCCAATGACGGTATACTCCATCTTGGATTGGGACCCCACATTGCCGGCGACTACATCACCGGTGTGGATGCTGATGCCGATACGCGCCAGCAACTGAATGCCATGGCGACTGTGCTTGTGTAATTCTTCCTGCAGATACATGGCCGCGCGCACCGCGCGGGTAATATGATCATCCCGATAGACCGGCACGCCGAAGACCGCCAGCACCGCATCACCGATGAATTTGTCGATGTAACCACCGTACTGGATAATAACCCGGGTGGTCAATTCGAGGTAGGTGTTGAGTGACTCAACCACCTCTTCGGGCGAATGGCTCTCGGCAAAAGCGGTAAAGCCGCGCACATCGGCGAACAAAATGGTGGCCTGATTTCGGGTGCCTTTGAGCCAGGCGGTCTCAGGATTGGCCAAAATCATGTCCAACACTTCATTGCCCACATATTTGCCGAAGGATTTCTGGGTCATGGAATTTTTCCACAGCTCCTGTCCCATGCGATTGAAAGCGGTCCCCAGGTTACCCAGTTCGTCGTTGCGTTTGACCGGTACGCGGTACTGGTAATTGCCCTGTGCGATCTCCTGGGTGGCCCGCACCAGATGGGAAATGGGCCGTGAGAATCGAAAGCCGTAGGCCACGGCCACCGCCAGGCCGACCACGATGATGGTCAGGGTGATGACCACTACCGAAAGCCTTTCCCGGCGGACCAGGTCGTCTATGAAATCCAGGGAGATGCCCACGTGCACCTGGCCCAGGGCCTTGTCCTTGAAGCTGATGGTGCGATACAAATCCAGTAGTCGCTCGCCGTTGGGACGGTTGTAGCTGTAGTAAACCACACCGTCTTTTTCGGTTACCGTCGGATGGTCCACGAAGTGCTTGAAGGGCACGCCGATCAGATTGATGTCGGTATGCGCCTTGATGCGGTTATTGGGACCGACGATCAGGGCATAGCGGAACCCTTTCACATTGGAGGCCTCTTTAATCAGCGTGTTGAGCCGCAGGATATCGTCTTCGAGCAAGGGAATGGGCGCATTGTTGGCAAAGTAGCTGAGACTGACCATGCCCAAAAGAACGGTCTGGTCGTACAAGCGATCTTTTTGTTGATTCAACACCACAAGGCTAAGGGTGAAGATGGTCAATACGATAATAAAGGTGGTGGCCGCGGCCATCTGTAGCCACATGGGCAGGCGCGGCTTGGGTAACTGTTCGAAATAGGTGCCGTACTTGTGGCTGAGCAGTTCGCGGATATCGTCGTTCAAAGAAGTGACTTCGATCTGGTATTCCGCATTGATGGCGCCAATGATCCGCTCTTCATCGGCAAATCCCAGCTCCACGACGATACGCCCCAGGCGCACGGCGCGTCCCTTTTGCATCAACGTCTCGCGCTGGGCGTCAAGGGCCGTTTTCAACTGAAATTCGGTGATCACGTTGTTGCGTTTAAGCGTTTCGCCGATGAACAGGTCGTCCCGGGTAACGCGTCCGCGCTGGAAACGGATGAATACCCGGTTGAAAAGGGCGCCAATGGACTTAAATAGGCGTGCTTTGTTCAATTTGAACCCCATAATCGTCCTGGCTTGAATGGTGCGTTGGCGGGCAAGGTGCCAGCTTTACGATGTGGCATTTACTATAGTGAGATAACCCGCTGTTGTCAAAAGCATACTTTTATGGAAGGCCCGCATCGCGTCACGTCAAACCTCCAAGATACGAGCCTGTTTTGCATGGCCCCCTTTTCCATCCATGATCAATGGTTATTATCGTAAATACTTGCGGAAAACATGAGAACGTATTTTCCTGAACCCAAGGAAGGAGCGCATCATGATCGATAAAAGCGAACTATGCGAAAAGATCCGGGAGATCTATCCCGATATTGGTGAGTGTGGAATCGACATTGAGGCGGACTATGACGCCGCGCAAAAGCGTTGGGTCGTGGATTTAAAGCATGACCGGCACCACCTGAAAACCTACCTGGAGGATGGTGACGCCGAGGTTTGCCTGGCCGGCGGGCAGTGCGTGGGCTTAGGCGTCGAAATCGCCCAACTGCGCGGCAATATTGAACGCATGTCCTAACCGGCTGTCTGTCAGCAGCGCGTGGACGTGGCTTGGACTGCCGTTCGTGCATTCTTAATGATCCGGCCGTGCGCCATCCCATGGGGGAAGACCTATGCCTTCAACCGAAACCAGCGTTGTTTTTCGTGATGAACGCGACAGCATGGGCGTGGTGCGTGTGCCGGCCGAGGCCTACTACGGCCCCCAGACCCAGCGGGCGGTGAACAATTTCATGCGCAGCGGCCTGAAGCCGCCCATCGACCTTGTCCGTAGCCTGGCGTTGATCAAGCGTTGTGCCGCGTTGACGAACAAAACCCTGGGGCTGCTGGAGAAGCGCCTGGCGGACGTTATTGTGCAGGCGGCCGAGGAGGCCGTGGCGGGCCGCTTCGACAACCAATTCGTGGTGGATCTGTTTCAGACCGGATCAGGCACCTCCACCAATATGAATATGAACGAGGTGTTGGCCTCCCGGGCCAACGAAATTCTCACCGGTCGGCGGGGCGGACGTGAACCGGTGCATCCCAACGACCACGTCAACCTGGGGCAGTCGAGCAACGACTTGATTCCCTCGGCGATTCATGTGGCGGCGGCGCGTCTGGCGGTTCAGGAGCTGCAGCCGGCCTTGGCCCATTTGCGTCGAACCTTGGCGGCCAAAATGTCAGCCTTTGGTACTATCCGCAAAATCGGCCGCACCCACTTGCAGGATGCGGTCCCCATTACCCTGGGCAATGCTTTTTCGGCCTTTGCCCGTCAGATCGAGCTGGCCGAGGCGCGCATTGCGTCGGTCATGCCCCGGTTGACCGAATTGGCCCTGGGCGGCACCGCGGTGGGCAGCGGGCTGAATACACACCCTGAATTCGCTTCGCGCACCATTGCCGATCTTTCCGCTCAAACCGGCATTCATTTTGCCGAAGCGGCCAATCATTACGAGGCGCAGGCCGCCCGGGACGCTGTGGTGGAAACCAGCGGCGTACTTAAAACGGTTGCCGTGAGCCTGGTGAAAATCGCCAACGACCTTCGCTGGCTTGGTTCGGGACCACGCTGCGGCATCGGCGAACTCAAACTACCCGCCTTGCAGCCGGGGTCGTCCATCATGCCGGGCAAGGTCAATCCGGTGATCCCCGAGGCAGTGATCCAGGCTGCCTACCAAATCATGGGCAATGACGCCACCATTACCTTGTGCGGCCAGGCAGGCAATTTCGAACTGAATGTAACACTGCCGGTATTGGCGCACAACCTGTTGCAATCCCTCAATTTGCTTGCCGGATCGAGTCGGCTGTTGGCCGATAAGTGCCTGAGGGACCTTTCGGCAGACCCGGCGCGCTGTGAGCAATACATCGAGGGCAGCCTCGCGCTGGCCACGCTTTTTGTGCCTCATATTGGTTATGACCGGGCGGCCGATCTGGCCAAGCAGGCCTATAACCAAGGTAAAACGGTGCGGCAAGTGGCGCTGGAGAACCAGGTCCTGCCCGAAGCGCGGATTCATCAACTGTTGGGTGAAAAATAGACCGCGAACTATGGTCAAACCGGCTTGTTTCATGTATGACGCCGTTATCACACGCGGCTCGTCATCAAGGAGGATAAAATGACTGAAAAACGTTATCAGATTAAAACCGCTTGTCCCCAATGTGGCTGCAGCTTCGCCACGCACCTGTCAACCGAGGAGCTGAAAGAACGGTACGGCGAAGTACCCAATATTGAAATGGAGTGCGGCGAGTGCATGCGCCAATACACCACCGCCATGGCGGATGCCTGTCCGGAGTGGGACAAAGAATGCAAAATGAAAGGATGATCAACAAATGATGTACGACTTCAACGCCGATGACATGTTTGAAATCGCCGAGCAACTGGAGCGCAACGGGGCCGCCTTTTACCGTAAAGCCGCCGGCGCGGTGGATGCCGGACAGGGGCGCGATCTGCTTCTCAAGCTGGCGGCCATGGAAGATGACCACGAAAAGGCTTTCGCCCAGATGCGTACCCAACTGACCTCCGGCGAGAAGCAGGCCACGGTGTTCGATCCCGCTGGCGAAGCCGCAACCTATCTCAAGGCCCTGGCCGACACGCGGGTTTTCTTTGAAAAACAGATCGACACTTCGTCCATGCAGGCCATTTTAAAAGATGCCATTACGGCCGAGAAGGATTCCATCGTCTTTTATCTGGGCATGCGCCAGGCCGTGCCTGAAAACCTGGGGCGCGATCGCTTAGACGATGTAATCCAGGAAGAGATGGGCCACATTCGCCTTCTGTCCATGGAATTGACCGCCCTTCGGTAAGCGTGGAACAGTTGAACACATTAATCCACCAACCTACCGGTAACCGATAGATCGTCCAGTGCCGGACGGTCCAGCAAGGTGATGGCACTGCCGTTCACCTCGATATACCCCTGGGCCGACATCTTGTTGAAAATACGCGACAAGGTTTCCGGGATGGTACCCAGCAAGCTGGCCAGCTGCCCTTTGGAAATGGGTAGCCGCACCACATCCGGGCCGGCCTGTTCCTCGGACAGTACAAGAAGGTACGAGGCCAGCCGGCCCGGCACTTCCTTGAGGGAGAGGTTCTCGATCTGCACGGTGAACTGCCGCAGGCGCATGCTCAATACGGCCAGCATATTCATGGCCAGCGAAGGATTGGCTGTGATCAGGTCGATGAAAGCCCGGCGGGGAAAAAAGATCAGGCGGCTGCCGTCCACCGCCTGAGCATTTGCTGGAAAATGTTTGCCGGCAAAGACCGGGACTTCGCCAAAGGGCTGGCCGGGGCCGTAGATGTGCAGGATCTGCTCCTTGCCTTCGGCCGATACTTTGTATATCTTTACCTTGCCGGCGGCCACGATGTAGAACCCATTTCCCTCGTCATCCTCCCTGAAAATCGTCTCGCCGCGTTTCAAGGCCACTTCCCGTCCGATGCCTTCGAGCTGATCCAACTGGTCTTTGCTCAAACCGGCAAACATGGGGCTTTCGGCAATAGTGTCACGTTTTGGTCGCATATCGGATGCTCCAAGCGATTCTGATGGATCAAAAATGGATAAATGTCCTGCGATTTGATCCAAGTCAAGGAAAATGCGGCCCACAATGGATAAGGTCTAAATAAAGCAACCCAACCATGACCAAGGAGGTTATCATGTTTTGTTTTCAGTGCGAACAGACGGCTAAAGGACAGGGATGCACCAAAATCGGCGTATGCGGTAAACAACCCGACACCGCCGCCCTGCAGGATCTGTTGATCCATATGGTCAAAGGCCTCTCCCAGGTGGCGAAGGCCGCCAACAAGGCCGGTATTAAGGATGCCGAGGTGAATCGCTTTACTTGCGAGGCCATATTTTCCACCCTGACCAACGTGGATTTCGATCCAGAGCGTTTCGTGACCCTGATCCTGCAGTGTGCCCGGTTGCGGGACCGCCTTAAGGACAAGGTCGTGGCGGCAGGCGGCACTGTGGTTGCAAGCGCCGCAGCGGACCTTACACCAGCGGCCGACCGTCAGGGTATGGTGGCCCAGGGCGAACAGGTGGGTATCCCTGAAACGGATGACCTGGATGCGGATATCCGCAGCCTGCGCGAGCTTCTGATATACGGCATCAAGGGCTTGGCTGCGTATGCCGACCACGCCCGCATTCTGGGCCAGGAGGACGACAGCGTCTACCAATTCATCTATGAAGGCATGGCCGCCACCTTGAACGACAGCTTGGGGGTCAACGACCTGGTGGGACTGGCGCTTAAGTGCGGCGAGGTGAACCTGCGCGCCATGGCGTTGCTCGATGCCGGCAACACCGGCACCTACGGCCATCCGGTACCGACTCAGGTGCCTTTGGGGAGCAAAAAAGGCAAGGCGTTGCTGGTCTCGGGTCACGACCTCAAGGACCTTGCGATGATCCTGCAACAGACCCAGGGAAAGGGCATCCATGTTTACACCCACGGCGAAATGCTGCCCACCCATGGCTATCCGGAGCTGAAAAAATACGACCACTTTTTCGGCCACTACGGCACCGCCTGGCAGAATCAGGCCAAGGAGTTTGAAGATTTTCCCGGCGCCATCGTCATGACCACCAATTGCATTCAAAAGCCCAAGGAGAGTTACCAGGACAACATTTTTACCACCGGTTTGGTGGGCTGGCCGGGAGTGAACCACATCGCTGACAAGGATTTTACGCCGGCCATTGAAAAGGCCCTGGCCATGCCGGGCTACCCGGCCGATGTACCGGGCAAGACGGTGATGGTCGGCTTCGGTCACAACGCCGTGATGGGAGTGGCCGGCCAGGTCATCGAGGCGGTCAAGAACAAAGCCATCCGCCACTTTTTCCTGGTGGGCGGCTGCGACGGCGCCAAACCGGGACGCAACTATTACTCCGAGTTGGTGGAAAAGATTCCCGGTGACTGTGTGGTTCTCACGCTGGCCTGCGGCAAGTTCCGTTTTTTCGACAAGGATCTAGGCGACATCGGCGGTATTCCCCGGTTGCTGGATGTGGGCCAGTGCAACGATGCCTACTCAGCCGTCAAGATTGCCACGGCCTTGGCAGACGCCTTCGAGTGCGGGGTCAACGATCTGCCACTGTCCATGATCCTTTCCTGGTATGAACAGAAGGCCTGCGTGATCCTGCTCAGCCTGTTGCACCTGGGCATCAAGAACATTCGATTGGGCCCGAGCCTGCCAGCCTTTATCAGCCCCAACGTACTCAATGTGCTGGTGGACAATTTCAACATCATGCCCATTTCTTCGCCGGATGAGGATTTGAAGGCGATTTTGGGTTAGAGCGGCGCGGTGCTTCCGGATGGTGTCCGGAAGCGCCGCCGTTGATGGATGGCTTGAGGGAAAACCGCTGTGATGGCCACCGCCACCCACCCAACTCCGCATAAACGGGAGAAACGACCATGAAATGCCCCGGACAAGACACCCAATTCTGGAATGCCGACGCCATTTTCGAGGCGCCCTGTCCCCAATGCCGGACCCAGGTGGAGTTCTTCAAAGATGACACCACGCGCAAGTGCGTTCGTTGCGGCCATCGGTTCGTCAATCCCAGGATGGATTTTGGCTGTGCCGCCTATTGTGATTTCGCCGAACAGTGCCTGGGCGATCTGCCACCCGAATTGGTGGCCCAAAAGGAAGATCTGTTTAAGGACCGCGTGGCCATTGCTGTCAAGCGCCATCTGAAAAATGATTTCAAGCGCATCGGCCGGGCCGCGCGTCGGGCGCGCCACGCTGAACAGATCTGCCGGGACGGGCAGGGCGACCTGGCCCCGGTGCTCATGGCCGCCTACCTCTGGGAACTCGACGAACGGCAAAACAACAATTCCGGAAAAGCCATGGAAATCATGAGGGATCTGCGGGTGCCCGAACCGTTGGTGCAAAAGGTATGCGTCCTGATCGGCGCTCAACACGGCACGCCTGACATCGAGGGACATCGTGTGGTGGCCGATGCGGCCCGCATCGCCGAACTGGAAGATGCGCTGAAAGACCGTGTTATGGATTTTGAAGCCGTCAACCGTCAAATCGATACCGCATTGGCGTTGGAAACGGCCAGAACCTACGCTCGAAAAGTACTTCACGCATCATTCGAAAATTTACCGGCATAGCCGGATTTGGAGGTCTGACATGAAATTCATGCGCAAAATCGTTCAAATCGACGAAGAAAAATGCGACGGCTGCGGCAACTGCATCATGGGTTGCGCCGAAGGGGCGCTGGCCCTGGTGGACGGCAAGGCCAAAGTCATTTCGGACAACCTATGCGACGGGTTGGGCGCCTGCATCGGCGAGTGCCCACAGGACGCCTTGCGGATCATCGAACGGGAGGCTGAAGCCTTTGACGAAGATGCCGTGGAGGTCCACCTGGAAGCCCGCCACCAGCACACCGCCGCTCCCCAGGCGAAAATGGCCTGCGGCTGCCCTTCCACCCAGATTCAAAGCTTTGCCCCTTGCAGCCAGGCCAACCAGCCCATCCGGCACGGCGGCGCCCCGGACTCGGCCTTGACCCACTGGCCGGTACAGATTCGCCTGGTACCGCCTACGGCGCCCTTTTTGAAAGGCGCCGACCTGCTGGTCGCGGCCGATTGCGTGCCGGTGGCCCTTCCCTCGTTTCATCAGGAGTTGCTTCAAGGCAAAACCGTCATGCTCGGTTGCCCCAAATTTGACGATTCCCAGGCCTATGTGGACAGGTTCGCCGAGATCTTCAAGACCGCAGGCATCAAAAGCATCACAGCGGTGGTGATGGAAGTGCCCTGTTGCGATGGCCTGCCGCTAATCGTGAAGCAAGGCATGGAAAAGGCCGGCGTTCACCTTCCAATCAATAAAGTGGTGGTAAGCACGCGCGGCAAGATTTTGGAAACACGCAAGGTGGCTTAGGGGGGCTCACAAAAAGGGTAGATTCTAAGCGCAAGTAGACTAAATCGGGTGAATACGCGTCTTAAGGGTAAAAACCGAAACAAAGGAGCCTTTGAGATGAAATTGAACCAGCAACATCGGGCGAACCGACATATTCAGCGGTTGAGGCACCATCGGAGGCATCGGTAGCAGGCGGCCGGGACCATCTGTGGATGATGTCTTAAACGGACCGGAAACGCGGGGATGCTTTTCTATGACATGGCCGGTAGCCCTCCATGACGGAAAGGCGGCATGACCAGAGCGAACGCAGCGGATAACACCAAGCCATCCGGCCCGAGCACGGAAACCGTCCAATGGGTCGAGCAGGCCCGGCAGGGCGATCAGACCGCCTTCCATCGCCTGGTGGATCGGTATCAACCGGAGATCTTTCGGATGATTTATTATCGTACGCGTTCCCGGCTGGATGCCGAGGATTTGACTCAGGATGTGTTTTTACGCGCCTACAAGCATCTGCAACGCCTTGAATCGGCCGAGGGATTCCGCAGTTGGCTCTTTCGCATCGCCGTCAATCGCGTTCACGATCATCACCGCAGCCTGCGGGTCAAGTCCATATTCGGCATCGTTTCCATGGACGAAGAGACTTTTCGTGAAACCGAAGAGATGGCCGTCGCCCCCGAAGCCGCAGATGGCATGGCGCGCAAGGAGTTCTGGCAGCAGGTCAACGGCATATTGACCGTCTTGTCGCGGATGGAGCGCGAGGTTTTCATGTTGCGTTTTTTTGATCAGCTAAGCATCAGGGAGATGGCCGACGCCATGAAAAAAAACGAAAGCACCATCAAGACCCATCTCTACCGGGCCCTGGCGAAAGTCAAAACGGCGGCTATGCAAAACGGTCTATGGGAGGCCACATGACGACCATGAACTGCACATCGCATCTGACGCATGATGAACTGCTCACAGCCCTGGTGGACACCGAAGATCTCCATGCCGGACGCAAGGAACATCTGCGCGCCTGTGCCCGGTGCAGCCATGATCTTGCGCAACTGACTTTCAGATTCACCCGCATGGGTCAAACCGCCCGCAAGCTGGCGCCGGCCCCGTCGCGTCCGTTTCGTTTGCCACAACGCCGGGAAAAACCGTCGGCGTTCTTTCTCAGACCTGTTTGGCTGATGGGCCTGACTGCGGCCCTGCTTCTGGCCATCACCATCTGGCGGCCTCAATGGATGCCCCACACCGACGTTCCATTCCGGATGGCCTATGATGCCACCGCCGAGCGTGAGTTGATGGCGCGCATCGACGAATTGGTCGATGACGCGTTGCCAAAACCCTACCAGCAACTATCCGCTGTCAACGCGCCGGTGGTCATCGTCAATCCCATGGTGGATGAAGACTTGATCAATTGGGTGGTACCGTCTATAGATAAGAATGATGCCGATAAAGCGGAAAAAAGGATGTTATGATGGCCGGAAGCATGTTTAGATGGAAAGCATTCATATTGCTGGCAACCATGATTTGCAGCGCGGCGGCGCATGCCCAGGACCCACCCCCCGGCCGATGGTGGCGATCACCGGACATCGTCCAGGCGCTGCAGCTCGCCGGAAGTGAAGTGCAGCAGTTGGAAGAAGCCTTCGAAACATCGCGCCTGAAGATGATCAGACTCAAAAGCCGGGTGGAGACCGAGCAATTCAAGCTGCAGCGCATGGTCGAAAAACGCGACATCGACGAAGCCACCATCAAGGCTCAGCACCGCCGGCTCGAGTCGGCCCGTTCGGCCCTGGCCGACGAGCGCTTCTCCTTTTTCGTGAAAGCGCGAAGCATCATTGGCTACGACCGTTTCCAAAAGCTGCTGAACATGGCGCCGGGCAAGGGCGAGGGGCGCGACTGGTAGTTCACAATCGTAGTTCTATATAGCAGCATTGAAAATTATCCATATAAAAAAGTGGCGTGAAATGAAAGGGTCACTAATTTGTTGAAAGATAATCAGAAAACTCAAAAAGCGCTTTTCCTATGGGAATGGCGAAGCCAATGCCTTCAGTTTTTTCAAGCACCATGGTATTGATGCCGATAACAGATCCTTTTTCATCAATGAGCGGTCCTCCACTATTACCGGGATTAATGGGTGCATCCGTTTGAATCACCTGGTTGTTTTCCTCATGCGGGCGAGCTGATAGGATTCCCGCAGTAACCGTGTGGCGTAACCCACTTGGATTTCCGATGGTATATACTTTTTGTCCTAATTGCACTTGGTTTGCATCTTTTGTTTCAAGATAGGGGCAATCATTGCCTTCTATCCTAAGGGCTCGCGCAAAAATAACTTCACATTTTCATGCGCCGATCCATCTCACCCG
>JABDRH010000292.1 GCA_013041835.1 Desulfatitalea sp.
GCGTCATGGTGTATGATTTCGTTGAGCTGGTCGGAGATGAGCCGGTCCAGTTCGACGATGCGGGCGTTGATCATGGCCTCGGTGTTCTTGGAAACCTTGATCTGGCCTTCCATCACTTCCTTGGCGAACTCGCCGATGATTTGCTTGGCCCAGTCGCGCTGGCTGTCGTCGCGCACCATGTTGCTGTCGCTGATGATAGAGTCCAGAAGATTTGCGTCCTGTTCCTGTGCTTGCGCCGCCGGTTGTTGGGTTTGTGCTTCGGTCATGGCTGCTCCTTTCGCCCCTGTCTGCGCTATTTCGGTTCGTCGCTGTTTTGCGGTTGATCGCCGTCATCTTCCTGCTTGGCGATTTGGGCCAGTTTGTCGGTGCTGGTGATGACATCCTGCAAAAGCGCTTCCAACCGGTCGTTGCCGTCCAGCTTGGCCAAGAGGTTGTACAGTTTCCTGCGGGCCTCCACCAGTTTGCGGACGGGCTCGACTTGTTCGGCGATGCGCTCGGGGTGGAAATCATCCATGGTGTTGAACTGCAGCTCAACGCGCAACTGGGTGTCGCTTTCCGGTTCGATTTTGTTGTCCACTTTCAGGGTCAGCCGGGGCTTGGTGCCTTTGAGCACTTCGTTGAGGTTGTCGCGGTCCACTTCCACGTATTTGCGCTCCTTGATCGGCGGCAAGGGCTGCTCGGGGTTGCCTGAAAGATCGGAAAGAACGCCGACCACGAAGGGAATTTCCTTTTGTTCAACGGCGTCCCCGGTTTCGACATCGTAGGTAATGTGCACCCGGGGGGGGCGTACGCGTTTCAATTTATCCTGGGTACTGTCGGCCATGCATTCCTCCTTGTGGGTTGTTGGGCGAACCGGCTGAGGTTGTGTGCCGATCGGTCCGCCAATCGCGTCTCCAAAAACGGTATCTTGCGTATTATCCTTCAGGCCGTCCGGTAGGCGGCGGCTTTTGTCACGTTCAGCAGGCACAGTTTTTCAAACAGGCCGCGGGCACGCTCGCTGTCGGTCTTACCGTCTACGATCAGGCAGCGGTAAAGGGTTTCCACCACTTCAGCGATCCAGCAGGGGTGCTCCCACTGTTCGAGTTGCAGGCTCTCGATGAGTTTGTAGATCTCTTCGGCGATGGGCCGGGCCAGGTCGGCGCGGTCGGCATTGAGGCACAGCTTGGCCAGAAGCAAGTGGTAGCGATTCTTTTCCCGGATGGAGGGCGAAAGGGCGGCCTTGGCGAGCAGGGCGTCCATGGCCTCCTTTAGACCGCCGTCGGCCAGGGTGCGCGAGACCTGGCGCCACAGGGCCAATTCGTCGGCGCGAATGTCTTCGATGGCGCCGGTGGTGCAGGGCTCGACCGAGCCATGGGGCATCTGCCGGACCGCGTGGGTTTGGACCGCCACGGCGGCAGAGTCATCGCTGGCGTCATCCCCGGGCGCCTCCGGCGGTGCAACCTGGCTTTTGCGTTTTCCCTGGTATATGCCGTTGACTACCCGGGCGCAGGTTTCGAAGGCCTCGGTCAGTTGGGTGAATCCGGGCGGATTCGGGGCAAAGCATTCGGTCACCACATCGTCCAGGGCGGCCAGCGATGCCTTACATTGCGCAAGGTCCCGTGACAAATCCCGGTAAAAGGTCACCGAACCGGCGTTAATGGCCGACGCGAAGGCTTCGCCGCTGATCTTGCCCTCGGCCATGAGCGTTTCGCGACGCTTTTTCTGCTCATTGTCCGCGCTTTGGGCCAGCCCCACCAGGCGGGATTCCTCCCACTGATAGTAGCCGTAACCAGCGGTATGCTCGGGGTCGCACAAGGGGGTCTGGAAGATCAGCGCGGGCAGCTTTTCATTGAGCAGCATCAGCGGTGTGATGCGGTACTCCATGTCACCGTCTTCCATGAGCGGATGGACGGTGGGCCAAAATGTCGTCAACAGGCCCCGGATCAAGTCAAAGCCGGCCTTGAGCCCGGCGAAGCCATGCAGGTGTCCCCACGCTTCGGTAAGCCAAACGGCGACGCGTAAGTCTTTGCTGGTGCGGGCCAGGGTGTCGCCGCCCAACCGGGCCACTTCGCGCCAGTTGGCCGTTTTGATGTCGGTGCGCCACTCGCCCTGCTCAAGCTGATCGTCGGACCGCCGGGCCTCCTGGATCCGGTCGTAGATTTCGGAGTAGCGCAGATCCTCACCGGACGGACTGTCGGCGCGAATGGGCGCAAGGAGCGCGTCGATATTCAACACGGATGAATCATGCGGCGCATTCATAGGACGTTGCTTTCCCCTTGCCAGGTTTCAGGTTCCAAGGACCAAAGCCAGACGAAATCGGCCGGCTTGAGCAGATCGTCGACGGTGGCCACGGCGATGGATTGCCCTACTTCGCCGATAAATACAGCCGTTGGGGTGGTTTCGGCCCGCTCGGCCACCATGGCGCTGCACAGGCTTAGCTCACGGGGCAGGTCATCGGCCGCCGTGCGGCTGTCGATCACGCACAACTCTTTCGTGCCCGACCGTCGCGTGGCGATGCCGCCCGGACGGTAGAGGTTGGCGGAACGGTAGCTGTTCATCTGGTATTCGCGCCAGCGCGCTTCAGGGGGCTGAACCAGGTATAGGGCGTCCGCCAGGGCTTTCACGCTGTCGTAGCGCGCGGCGGCCACATATTCAAAATGCTTCCAGGTAGCTTCAAAGGCATAAGGCAGCAGTGAGCAGTTGCGCGACCAGTCGGCCAGCCGGCCGCTGCCCAGGCTCAACAGGGGGAAGCTGCGGCCATAGCTGTCGCAACTGTTGCGCACCAGGCCGCAAACCACTTCATCGCCGGCCCCTTTGGACCAGAAACGCCACGAGCAGTGCCGTGATTTGATTTTCAGGTCGGCGTCCACATTGGAAAAGCCGGTATCGAGCCACTGAGTAAAGCGTTGAAAGAGCGGCGTCTGCGTTCCGGCATAGACGAAATCCGCCACGCCGGGGTGTTTGCCCCAAAAAAACCATTGCCATTTGGCGCGATCTCCCATGGCTGAATCACCTTGCCGGCTTGGCGCACTGAACGATGGTGCCGGGCGGCCGCTGCGGTATTGCACGCAGCAGGCGTTTTATGGGTTTTGCCTGGCTTTCGGTCATGCGATAGTTCACCTCGATCTCATCGACGCGGATGCGGCGCAAATCTGAAAGCTGTTCTGGAAAATGTTTGGCTTTGAAGCGTTTCGATCCTTTTGAAAAATCCCGTAAAAATTGGCCAAAGGCGCAGTATCCGCTATACCGCCTGCTCAGCGCGAGATTCTCGAACAGAATCTGCAGCACCACGTCACCGTCGTTCATCGGCAGCCATGTGAACACTCTTTCCACGGGATACTGCTTGTTCTCCAAGACGGTATCCCCGTCCGGATGTTCTAAAATCAGGCGCGTCATGTAGGGTTTGAGGTGCGCCTCGGCATTCACGTCGGTGGGCAAGGCGGTTATGGATACAGCGTAACTCTCCTGGATGGCGCCGCCTGAAGCCACCCACCAGCGGCGGCCCTGTTGAACGTATTTGAAGAAGTTTTTTTCGAAGGGCACGTGGGCGTCCTGCAGTTCCAGGGGGTAGTAGCCGCGCGATGAGCTTTGTCGAACGAACGGTCCGGCATGGGTCCGCATGTACCCTTGCACCAGGCCTTCGTTGCCGAAAAGCAACGTGGCGCGCTTGCGCGAGGAACGAACGCCCTGGACCTTGACGACCACTTCCTGGTCCCAAAGCTCCTGCAGGTAACAGCCCGATTGGGCAACGCTGAACTGCCACAAGTGGTCCAAGGGGCTCTTGAGCAAACGGCTCAGGGGATCACGGTCGCCGCTGATGTCGACGGGTGGTCCGGCCGGCGCCAGTGCGGCGGCGAGCTCTTCCAGGGCCCTGTTGGCCGTGTGCAGGGGAGAGGCGCCTTCGGTCGGCGTGGCTTCAAAGCTTTGGCGAACGATTTTATAGGCGTATCGACTGTCCGTGGTGATGCCGGAAAATGCGGCAATGGCCTGGCGATACTGCCGCAAGGCTTCACCGGCTTTGGCCAGACGGCTTTGCTCCATGGCGCCCAATGCGATTTTAGCGGCAAAGGCGGTCTTGCCGGACATTTGATTGCCGGCCTGATCCAGGATCTGCCGCGCGGCCGGCTGATCGCCCAAAGCGCCGACGTCGGCATGGCGCGCGATGCCGAAGTTGCGCACCCGGGTCAGCCACAGGCCGTATTTTTCCTGCGTCTCGGGGGTGGGCTTCAGGCTGGGCCACGCTTGCGCTTGCGTTTGCGTTTGCGTTTCAAGTGGGGGAAACAGCTCGCCTTCCAGGCGCTCGAGCAACACCGTGTAAGGTGTTTCATCACCGGTCAGATGTTCGAGGGCAGCTTCCCAATCGGCATCTTCGGCAAACAACTTGGGCCCCTGGTTGAATTGCGCGCAAAAATCGAACCAGGCGGTGTAATAGGCATCCTGGTACCAGGCGGCGAATTGCGCTTTGGGCTGGGCGATCATCAGCGACTGCCCCACTGCCGTTTCCAGCTCTTCGGTAACGAATCGGCCGATGAGTTGTTGGCCCTGTCGTGAGAAGGCCGGTCCCACCGTGGCCATCTCGCTATCGGGTTGGGTGCCGTGCCAGAAGGTGTTCATGCGGACCACCCGGTCGTGCAGGTGCCGGTCGGCCCACGTGACCAGCCAGCGCATGTCGCCATGATTCTCGGCGAAAAAGTTGCTCAACAGGCGCTGCATGCCGGCCAGGCTGCGGTTGAGCGGCTCCACGTCGGTTTGCCAGATCAGATAGTCGATGTAGGCGTTTTTATAGTGACTAAACACTTCATCGGCGGTCTGGCTGCGTTCTTTTCCAAAGAGCATCAAGGCGTAATCCGGATCGGGCATGGCGGCAAGCCCGGCAGCGTCGGCGCCGTCAAAACGAGCTCTGAGCAGATTGATGCGCCGGACGATAAAGGGGATGTATCGCACGGCCGGGTCGGCGTTGTCCTTGTGCCAGCCGCCTTTGGCGATGACGCCTTCGATTCGGTTGTTGATGTCGGCGTCGAAATGCTCGTGAAACCGGCGGCAATAGCGCTGCTTCAGGGCCGTTTCCAACCGGATGCTGGCGTTGAGCCCCATGCGCGGGCCGCTCCACTCCCGGTTGATCTGCATGATGCGTTTGATCTGCGCTCCGAATTCAACCATCATGGCCGTATCGGCCACCGGATCGTTTTTAAACAGGATGGTCTGTTTGTATTCCGGCGCAACGGTGTTGATGGCGGTCTTGTTCGCGTGCCAGGCATGGGTCAACAGGATGCACAGCAGCAGGACGGCGGTGGCGAAACCGGTCAGCCACAGGTTTCCGGTCAGCCGCTGCCAATCCCTGGCGCGTCGGGTGGGGGCATAGAGGGCGCGGTCGGCGGGAAGGATTTTGGCGAAAAAATCATGCAGGAACAGGCCGTGGCCGGTGCCGGGCAATTCGCGGCTGCCCAGACGGCTGGTGGTATCGGTAATGCTGAGCGCCGTTCGTCCGGACTGCTCACCGCTGCAAAAGTAGATACCCCGCAAAGGCGGCAACTCCTGGAAGGGGTTGTCCTTGAAGGCGCCGTTGCAAAAGCCGAGCAGGCCGCTGTGCAAACGGGACAGTTCGTCGGGGAAAAGCAGTACTTCGGGCTCGAGAAAGTGGCGCTCGCACACTTCCTCCTGGCTGGACAGGATCAGGCGGATATCCTTGAGCTTGTCCACCAGGGTAGCGATGGTCTTGTCGACGAGCAGCGCAATGTTGGTCTCGCCGTCATGATTCATGAGGCCCATGGCCTGGTCCAGAGCCGATTCACCCG
>JABDRH010000296.1 GCA_013041835.1 Desulfatitalea sp.
CGGGTCGATTATCGGCCAATTTTTGACCTGGGGCATATACCGCATTGGGGCAAACGCTTTGGTAAATTGCCCTCGAGCAAGCGCTTTGGGCTGAAAACACTTGTTTTCTGGCGTTTTTTCTGATTTATTAACTCATCAGCATGCTTCCTGCCAACGACCGAATCTCGACTGATAATAGCTCCTGGAAATCAGGGGCCAAGTGAGTGTCACGGCTCAGCTTCGCTTCACAGTCGATTCAGGCTGGAAAGCGGGCTGCATTGATTGCGTCGAACGCCATTTTTGGGTAAAAAGGACATGCTATGAAAGCGGTTTGGTTAAGCGCCCTGAACGTTGCGGAACATGAAGCTCAGGCCATGTTGCACAAAATGAAAACATATGGGCTGGAAGCTTCAGGGCATCAGTGGCAGGCGGACAATCAAAACATGAGCTGGATGGGGCCCAAGGCGGAGCTGTGTCATTCGCAATGTGCGCTCTGGGCCATCATGGGCAACCGCGAAGCCTTCCTCGGCGCCGACATCCGGTATGGGGTGTCCTTGCTTTCACTCAGCGTGCGGGCGGAACGCCGCGTGCCTCTTCCGGTTGTCATGCTGCAGACCGATGGTGATCCTTTGACTGCGGCGGATTTGCCAACGCCCCTGCAGGGTGCCGTGGTGCTTCCTGCCGCCGATGCCGGCACACCGGCCAAGTTGGTGGCCAAGGCCCACGCAAAAGCGCCTGATTTGCCGGCGGCCTATCATGTCAACATGGTTGGGGATCCGCAACTGGGGCAGTGGTTTGAAGTACGTCCCACACGGGACGCCTGGCCCGGGATTATTTTTGGCGTCGATTCCGGTGAAATTCGGTTTCAGGCCGTGGGGCCGGCCGGTGAACTGCCCAAGACGAGTACCTTGAATTACGCCATGCAGGGGCTCAAGATCCAATTCAATGCAAAGGATTTCACGGCATGGGCTGTGCGCAATGAAATTTCAACGGAAGCGGCTTATTTTGTGAAGGTGGAAGGTACACCCGCGACGTTGCTCTTCGGCCCCTTTTCCGAAGACAGCGCCACGGAGATGTATCCAATTCAACTGGTCTAGTGTGCATGCCGAAACCACCGCCGGCATGCGACAACCTGAATGGCGGGCCGACCGGGGTTTTCGGTCCCCAACGTTGCGTTCTGCGGAGAGAGTTATGAACAACGCCCCATTTGCCCCCCCCATCGTATCGCGTTCAACCACCGGAATGTTGTCGGAACCCGTCGATCCGTGCCGAATATTACTGATCGAATTGATCAATCTGTTCGGCCTGTTCATGAAGCATGCCCGAAATGTCAAAGGTGCTCGGGCCAATACCGTGCTGTTCGATCAAATGGTGCGGCTGATGGATGTATTGGACAACAGGCACGGCCATGATGGCGGCATGATCATGCGTCGCATCGGGCCGGCCGCTGCCATGCGCCAGGAAAAGCCCGACTATTTTATCATCTTCGGAGACCAGGCATTTCGCGGCAGTGAGGCGTTCACTCATGGCAACCATTTAAGACATGGTGCCCACCATTTAGCTGTTGCCATGGATCAGGCGTTTGCATGCTTTCACGCGCACGGGATCCATGCGCTTTACATCCAACTGCCCGGCAACCAGCCTGAAAAGATTGATCAATTTCGCCTGGCTCTGAATATTGCGGCGCGCTTTCGGCAGGCGGTTGAAAACAACGCCTCTATCACTTTCCGCCATTTGGGTCGAAACCTTTCCGTGCCGCTCGTGCGCGACAGCGATGGGAAGCCAAATCCCAACCTGACGCTGGTGGCCGGTCTGAACGGCATCTCCGCAGTCAATATGCGGGAGCTCGTCAAGCAGGCGGTTGCCTTTTGCAGGCTGAGCCCCCAAACGGACGAACAGGATTGCTCATCGGACAACTACAATAAGATTTTCAATGTCCGCAGCCTGCGGTCGCAGTTGATTCAGCCTTTGCTGGAAATCAACAATCTGCCTTGGATGCACAATGTCCATCTGCCTGTTGATCCTTCCCTGCCAGGGCCAACAGCCGACATCGATTTGCAGGTCGATGTGTATACTCCGATAACGGGCAAAGCGGAAGCTGAAACCGGCATTGGTGACGAACTCACGCCTTTAGGGCACCATGATGACCCAACTGGAAAACACATTGAATTGGCGGTTGATATAGACAGGTATCTTGCGCCGCCGGACAAAACACTCTTGGATTCCATCACGGGCATTTTTGATTTTGATTTCGCCATTCTGACCGCGGAGGCGCTGGGGGCCCATATCGGTCTGGTGACGCGTTTGCTCAACAGCATTGTCGCCCAGGCATCTGATACCGAATTGGTCGATCGCCTGCTCATATTTGTGCAAGCGCGTCTGCAGGCTTTTCCTTGCCAGGTGCTTCGGCAAATCCATGTGCGGCGCCAAGGGTTGAAATTGGAAATCGGTGGCCGAAAGATGATTATTGGCTTGGTTCACCCGCGGCTTATTGATTTGATCAAGCTGGTCAAGGAACGCGCGGCCTTACAGGAGAAAATTGATACGTTCAAAAAGCATCCCGGACCGCTGTTCGACAGCGGCTTCAGCGACATGGGAGAGCGGTTTGAACTGTCCGGCCCGCAGGGGGAAAAGACGCTGGCCCTGTTGCGGGCCTGTTTTGATGACTTGGGCAGGTTCAATCGTAGTTATTTTGCCCAGCGCATCGAGGCGCTCCGTGCCCATGCCTCGACTGTTTTTGAAGTGTTATGGTGTGTGTTACGGCATGCAGTGCCGACCGAGGAGCGTTTGGCCATATTGCATTCGCTGCCGATGTTGGTGGAAAAGATGAATGATGTAAAGCCGGCGCTGCGTTTTTTGCTGTCCGATTTACTGCAACATCCTGATCAGATCGCGGCCAGCGACCGCAATGCGTTCTTTCTGGCGACGTTGATGCTTCGTACACACAATCGTGAGCGAATGTCCGATCATCACTTGACGTCCGAAGACGTGCTGGCTGTCAGAAAAAACCTGAACCATGAAGTGGTTGACTATGTGGCCGGACGTTTGGACAAGGACCGAGATCGCTTACAAACCAAATTCTCGGCTATTCGGACAGCGCTGCACGGCACTGGTGTGGACACGAAAGCCAGCGACGGGGCAGAGCGCTTGACGTTCAGCGCGCTTTTGGCCATGGAACGGGAATGCCTCATTTTTCTCTCTCTGGTGGGCGGTAAAACCTCCCATGCGGTGCTGCATGCGGCTTTAGAATACTATGGCGATCCACATGCCGATGTGTACCATGATGATCGTTTTGGCGGCTACTTGGCCGCTCTGATGGACCAGTTGCGGATTGTGCTCAGAGGTGTTGCCAGGTCGGGACAGGCCAAGGATCTGGATCTGCTCAAAAAGCTGGAACAATCCGCTTCGTCAATGATGTCCATAGATGCCGATCCGGCATATACCCAAAAGGCACAGCAAACCCTGCAGTGGGTAGCGCCGGCTATTCGTGCCATTCAAGTTCGTTGGCAGTAAGGACGATACTTCCTGACGATACTTACTATGGATTAAGGTTACAACGGAACCTAATGGCAACCAATCCCCAGAGCGCATTCCGGCCCGAAGTCGTCTGCCAAGTGCTGATTAAAAGTGCATTGCTGACCAAGGCAAGTGCAAAAGAGATTCTGCGTAAAAAAGACAGCTTGCTTGAAAAGCTCGAACAGGTCCGCCGCAGCAAGAATCGCAACACACCTGCCGGTGAACGGATCAGCAATCCGCTGACCATTATCGATGTGATCGTGTCTTTGAAATTGAATCGTTTGGACAATCCGGGGTTGCCGTTGGATGAAGAGACCATCTATCAGACGATGGCCCGGCACTGGAACATCCCCTTTTATAAAATAGATCCGCTGAAGCTGGACCTGAATGTCGTCACCAGCACGATACCGCGCATATTTGCCATGAAGCACCTGGTCGTTCCGGTGGATATTGCCGACGGCCTGGTGACCGTAGCCATGCCCGATCCATTCAACCTGGAAGTGTTGGAT
>JABDRH010000301.1 GCA_013041835.1 Desulfatitalea sp.
GTGCAGGCCCTGGAGGAGGACGAATTCGATTACGAAGTGGTTTCGGCGGCCGACGGTTTCGAGGCGGGACTGCAGGTGAATCACTTCAAGCCCGACCTGCTGATCCTGGACATCATGATGCCCGACATCAAGGGCAACGAAGTGTGCCGTAAAATCAAGTCCAACCCCGAGACCAAAGAGACCAAGATCATCGTGCTATCGGCCTACCTGGACGATGATAAGTTCAAGGAGATGAAGTCCTACGGCGCGGACATGTGTTTTTCCAAGCCGCTGCCCTTACCCCAACTCAAGGAAGAGGTCGCCAGGCTGCTGGAAATCGCCTAGTCAACCGATAGAGGGAGGCCAACCATGAAATTAAAAGATGCCCTGGGAAAAAAGAAGTTCGTGGTCACTTCCGAGGTGCAGACCCCTTTGGGAGACGATTCTCCGGAACAACTGGTTGACCGGCTCAAGCGAATCCGCGGGCGCGTGGATGGTGTGTCGGTCACCGATGTGGACCTGGAGGGGGTGGTCGGCGACAGCATCCATACCTGTGAACTCTTGGAGAAAAGCCGCTTTAACGCCATTTACCAGACCACCACCCGGGACAAGAACCGTATCCAGCTTCAGAAGGATCTGGCCCAGGCCCACCAGGTGGGAATTGAGAATCTGCTGGTTTTCACCGAAGATTACCGGATCACCGGCGACAGCATCCAGGAACAGATGTTCTTTCACGTAGATTCGGGAAAGCTGGGTTCGGTGCTGCAACACGTCCGCGAGGGGCGCACCATCGAAGGCGAAGAACTGCCCGAGCCGTTCGATTTCACATTGGGATCGGGCGTTGAAAGCTTGTGGGGAAAGAATATCCCAAAACAAGGCATGCAAGGCATGGAGGCGCTCAAGCTTATGGGGGCCGGTTTTTTTCTCACCACACCCATTTTCGACCTGGAGCAGTTCGACAAGTTCATGCGCCAGATCCGGATGTTGGATGTACCGGTGATCGCCGAAGTGCTGTTGCTGCGAAATGCCGCCATGGCCCGCTTCATCAACCGCCACTTCAAACCGGGTTTGGTGCCTGAGTGGGTCATCCAGAAACTGGACAAGGCCACGGATAAGCGCCAGGCCAGCATCGAGCTGTTCGGCGACCTGGCCAAGGGTCTGAAAGAGGTCTGCAATGGACTGCACATCATCACACTGGGAGGAGAAGATAAGCTGCAGCCGTATCTGGATGCAGCGAATCTTCGATGAAGCAGGAAAGGAGATAAATCCGTCAACCCATACTCGCCCTCGGCTGTTTGCATCATCCGTTTGAATCTAACCACCCGTCGCACCGGGAATTCGTTTCCAAGCGACTTTGACTTGCGCCTCCAGAAAACAGCCGAGCAACCTTATCGCAGCAATGGAGGTCTTCAACATGTCCCTTCCCATCGAAATCAATGAGCTTGCGCCGGAGTTCAAGGAGCTAGTCAAAGAGCGGGTGCCGTCCGCCAATTTTGATCTGTGCCTGACCTGTGGCACCTGCACGGCCGGATGCCCGGCATCGGAACTTTTCGACATGGACCCGCGCAAGCTGGTGCGCATGCTTGTGCTGGGCATGGACGAAGAGATCCGTAAAACCCCTTGGGCCTGGGTCTGCACCATGTGCGCCCGCTGCACCAATGGATGCCCCATGGCCGTGGACATCCCCAAGTTGGTCTACAACATGCGCAATAGTTGGCCGCGGGAGAAAAGGCCCAAGGGTATTCTGGGTTCGTGCGACCAGCACATCCGCACCGGCAACGCCATGGGCGTGCCCACGGAAGATTTTGTCTGGACGGTGGAGGATGTGGCCGAGGAGATCCGCGACACCCAGCCGCAGTTTAAGGATTTAAAGGTGACCGTGGACCGCAAGGGTGCCCTGATGGCGATCAATCAGAACTCACGCGAGCCGGTGACCGAACCCGACGAGCTGTCGCCGCTGTGGAAGATTCTGCATTTGGTGGGCGCCGACTGGACCTATCCCTCGGTGATGTGGGGCGGTGAAAACTACTGCTTGTTCCTGGCCGATGAAGAAGGGTGGCGCTATATCCTGGAGGAGTTCGTCGTGCACATCGACGAGACGCTCAAATGCCCGCTCGTGGTCAATACGGAGTGAGGGCACTCTTTTTTCGCAATCCTGGAAGGATTGAAAAAATTCAACATTGCCCACAAGTTCGAATTTACCAGCATCATTACACTTTACGCGCAGTGGATCCGCGAGGGCAAGCTCAAGGTGAACAGCGACTGGAACAAGGATCTCGGGATCAAGTTCACCGCCCAGGACCCGTGCAACATCGTGCGCAAGACTTGGGGTGAACAGGCTGCCAATGACATGCGTTTTGTCATCAAGACCATCGTGGGCGAGGAGAATTTCACCGACATGGTACCGTGCGGCATCAACAACTACTGCTGCGGCGGCGGCGGCGGCGCCTTGCAGGCCGGCTACACCGAACAGCGCCGGGCCTACGGCAAGGTCAAGTTTGACCAGATCCGGCGCACCGGGGCCGGCTACGTCATCGCGCCCTGTCATAATTGCCATTCCCAGATCGAAGATATCGGCCACCATTTCGGCGGCAATTATACCGTCACCCACATCTGGACCATCATGTGCCTGGCGATGGGGGTGTTGGGCGAGAATGAACGGACGTATCTTGGGGATGATTTGAAGTACTTTGGGTTGTAGAGAAGAAATACTGCCTTCCGCCAGATCGCTCGTGTACAAGCGCGATGCGAGATGCATATCCCAACAAGGAGAGTAATCATGACGACCACCGGATCAGTCCTCGTCGCCGGCGGCGGCATCGCCGGCATTCAGGCCTCGCTGGACTTAGCGGAGGCGGGCTATAAAGTCTATCTCACCGAGCGTGGGTCGGCCATCGGCGGCAAGATGGCCCAGTTGGACAAAACGTTTCCCACCAATGACTGCTCCATGTGCATCATTTCGCCCAAGCTGGTGGAAGCCGGACGTCATCTGAACATTGAGCTGTTGCCCCTGACCGAAGTGCGGGAAGTCAACGGCGATCCGGGCGACTTCACTGTTCGGTTGCGGCAGATGCCGCGCTTTATCGACATGGACAAGTGCACGGCATGCGGCGAGTGCGCCAAGGTGTGTCCCATCGAGGTGTCCAACCCATTCGATGAAGGGCTGCGGGACAAGAAGGCGGCCTACAAACTCTACCCCCAGGCCATGCCTGGCGCCTATGCCATTGATAAGCGCGGGACGGCGCCGTGCAAAGCCACCTGCCCGGCCAACGTGGCCGTGCAGGGTTGGATCGCCCTCATGCGCCAGGGGCACCCCGAAAAAGCCCTGGCCCTGTTCAAGGAGGCCCATCCCTTCCCCGGTGTGTGCGGCCGGGTGTGCCATCATCCGTGCGAGACGGCCTGCACGCGGATAAAGGTGGATGAACCCTTGGGCATCCAGTATCTGCACCGTTACCTGGCCGATCTCGATATGCAGGCCGAAGTGCGTTACCTGCCGGAGAAAAAGGCAGCCAAAAACAAAACGGTGGCCGTTATCGGCGGCGGGCCGGCCGGGTTGACCTGTGCCTACTATTTGGCCATCGAAGGCTATGCGGTTACGGTGTTCGAAAAGCACGACGTGCTGGGTGGGATGCTGGTGTTGGGCATTCCCGAATACCGTCTGCCACGGGATGTGGTCGAGGCTGAAATCCAGACCATCCGAGACCTGGGCGTTACGTTCAAGACCGGCGTGGAAATGGGCAAGGACATCACCATCGGCCAACTGCGCGATGAGGGTTTCAGTGCCTTTTTCCTGGGCATCGGCTCCCAGGAGTGCAAGTCTTTGGGGATCGAGGGTGAAGCCTTCTCGGGTGTCTTTCCGGGCATGGACTATCTTCGCCGCACCAACCTGGGCGAGGCGGTGCCTCTGGGCGACCGGGTGGCGGTCATCGGCGGCGGCAACGTGGCCATGGACTGCGTGCGCACGGCGCTGCGCCGGGGGGCGAAACAGCCGTTGATCCTCTACCGCCGCAGCGAAGCGGAGATGCCGGCCAGCGCCGACGAGATCGCCGAGTGCCGGGATGAAGGCATCGAGATCATGACGCTGGTCAATCCGGTGCGGGTTATCGAAAGCGCAGGTCAAGTCACCGGCATCGCGTGCATCAAAATGGAACTGGGCGAGCCTGATCCCAGCGGCCGTCGGCGTCCCGTGCCCGTCGCCGGTTCCGAGTTCACCATCGAAGTGGACGCCGTGATCCCGGCCATCGGTCAGGAGAGTGACTGGGCCTGCCTCACCGATGAGTGCGCCTGTACGTTGAGCGACTGGGGCACCATGCAGGTGGACCCGGTTACCCTGCAAACCAGCGATTCGGACATTTTTGCCGGCGGCGACGCGGTCACCGGACCGGCCACGGTGGTGGAGGCCATCGAAGCGGGCAAGCAGGCGGCCATCAGCATCGACCGTTTTATTCAGGGTGCGGACCTGGTTGCGGGCCGTGGCGAGCTGCTGGCGGTGGCGACGGACATCCCTTTATCGGGTGTGCAACAGGCCGCCCGGGTGGCCATGCCCCACATGGACCCCAAGGCACGCATCGCCAACTTTCAAGAGGTGCAACTGGGGTATGACGAAACCCATGCCCGGACCGAAGCCGACCGCTGCCTGGCCTGCGGCATCTGCTCCGAGTGCAATCAGTGCGTCAAAGCGTGCCTGGCCGGGGCCGTGGACCACCGTCAAGCCCCCACCGAACGCGAGATCAACGTGGGCGCCGTGATTCTGGCGCCCGGCTTTGCGCCTTACGATCCCACGCCCTATGAGACTTATAGCTACAGCCAGCACCCCAACGTGGTCACCAGCCTGGAGTTCGAGCGCATGCTCTCGGCTTCGGGGCCTTTTACCGGCCACTTGGTTCGGCCTTCGGACCATCGCGAGCCCAAGCGCGTTGCCTGGCTGCAATGCGTCGGCTCCCGGGACATCAACCACTGTGACAATGGGTACTGCTCGTCGGTCTGCTGCATGTACGCCAACAAACAGGCCGTCATCGCCAAGGAGCATAGCGAGCACCCGCTGGAGACGGTGATTTTCTTCATGGACATGCGTACCTTTGGCAAAGATTTTGACAAATATCAACTGCGCGCCCAAGACGAGCACGGGGTGCGTTTTGTTCGTTCGCGCATTCACTCGGTCTACCCGGAGAAAGGCGAGCGGCTGCGCATCATTTACGCTACCGAGGCAGGCACCACGGCCGAGGAGACCTTTGACCTCGTGGTGCTCTCCGTGGGCCTCACTGCCGATTCCGGGGCGCGGCAGATGGCCGAGCGGCTGGGCATCGCGCTCAACGCTCACGGGTTCGCGCAAACCAGCGACACCACCCCGGTGCAAACTTCCCGGCCGGGCATATTCGTGTGCGGCGCTTTTGCGGAGCCCAAGGATATCCCCCACTCGGTCATGGAGGCCTCGGCCGCCGCGGCCTGCGCCGGCGAACGGCTGGCCGACGCCCGCTGGTCGCTGACCCAAACCAAGTCGCTGCCGCCGGAAACCGACATCACCGGTCAGCCACCGCGCATCGGCGTTTTTGTCTGCAACTGCGGAATCAACATCGGCGGCGTGGCCGATGTGCCCGCCGTGCGCGATTATGCGCGCGATCTGCCCCACGTGGTGCACGTGGAGGACAATTTGTTCAGTTGTTCCCAGGACAACCAGGTGCACATCAAGGAGGTGATCACGCAAAAGCAGATCAACCGCGTGGTGGTGGCATCGTGTTCTCCCAGGACCCATGAACCCTTGTTTCAGGAGACCATCCGCGAAGCAGGCCTGAACAAGTACCTGTTCGAGATGGCCAACATTCGCGATCAGAACACCTGGGTGCACATGCACAACCCGGGCAAGGCCACCGAGAAGGCAAAGGACTTGGTGCGCATGGCCGTGGCCAAAGCGGCCCACATCGAGCCTCTCTACCATGTCCAGGTGCCCATTACCAAGGCGGCCCTGGTGGTGGGCGGCGGCGTGGCCGGCATGGAGGCGGCCCTGGGCGTGGCCGAGCAGGGCTGTGATGTCTATTTGATCGAACGTGACGGCCGGCTGGGCGGCAATGCGCGCCTGCTGCGCTCCACCTGGCAGGGCGAGGACCTCCAGGCGTACCTGAAAGGGCTCATCCAACGGGTCGAGCAGCACCCGCGCATCCACCTGCATCTGAACAGTGAAGTGACCGCCACCCACGGCGCCCTGGGCAACATCAGTTCCACAGTGAAGGACGGTCTCGGCCGCTGTACAGATATTTTCCACGGCGTCACCATACTGGCCGTGGGCGCCAAGGAGCACAAGCCCAGTGACTTTCTTTACGGCAAGCACCCCGGAGTGATGACGCACCTGGATCTGGATGCAGCCATGGCCCGCGACGATGACCGGCTGGACCAGACCCGGTGCGCCGTTTTCATCCAATGCGTGGGCTCGCGCACCGAGCAGCGGCCATATTGCAGCAAGATCTGTTGCACCCATAGCCTCAAGGGCGCTTTGGCTCTGAAGGCCAGACGCCCCGGCATGAAAGTCTTCATTCTCTACCGTGACATCCGCGCCTACGGCTTGCGCGAAAAACTATACCAGGAGGCCCGCAACCAGGGGATCATTTTCGTGCGTTTCGACCCGGACAATCCGCCCAGCGCCGCCATTTCGGGCGAGGCGCAACTGTTGCTCACCGTCACCGACCACGTGTTGCGTCGTCCCATCCGTATCAAGCCGGACCTGCTCGTTCTGGCCGCCGGCATCGAAGCCGGTAACAACCAGCCGCTCTTCGAGTTGTTCAAGGTGCCAGTCAACGACGACGGTTTCCTTATCGAGGCGCATGCCAAGCTGCGGCCGGTGGATTTTGCTTCCGAAGGCATTTTCCTGGCCGGGCTGGCCCACTATCCCAAGCCCATGGAAGAGAGCATCGCTCAAGCCAAGGCCGCG
>JABDRH010000307.1 GCA_013041835.1 Desulfatitalea sp.
AAATAAGACCGCCTCGCGCGTCGATGGTATGTTCGGGCTGCAGATGGTTCAGCACCGCTTGCGGACCGACGGCAACAATATGGCGGCCCCGAACCGCAACCGCACCGCCGGCTATTATGGCACCACCAGGCGCCATGGTGAGCACGGTGCCATTGACCACCAACAAGTCGACCGTGGTATCGGTCTGAACCACTTCTTTGCGGCCTTGCACGCTCATGCCGTCCCGCCTGTCATCGGAAGGCTGCTGATCTCGTTGCTGACAGCGCCGAGGAGCACCGCGAGACGCGGCGCCGCCGCGCGGGCGACGGTGATGATTTCCTCCACACTAGCCGGCGCCGGTACGTTGGGCCGGCACATATTGGTAATGGTGGAGAGTCCCAGCACGCGCATACCGCCATGCACTGCGGCAATAGTCTCCATCACCGTGGAGAAGCCCACCGCATCGGCACCAATGGTCTGTAGAAAACGCATTTCAGCCGGCGTTTCCAGAGACGGCCCTTTCAAGCCCGCATAGACCCCCTGCCGGAAGGGCAAATCAAGCCGGCCGGCAGCGGTGGAAACGATATCGCGCAGGTGTGGATCATAAGCCGCCGTCATATCGGGAAAGCGTTCCCCCCAGCCGGCTTCGTTCGATCCGACGAGGGGGTTTTCACCGGTCAAGTTGATGTGGTCGGCGATCACCATGGTATCGCCCACTGCAAAGCCTGGGTTAAGGCCGCCGGAGGCATTGGTCAAGACCAGGTTCCGTACGCCCAATGCCTGTAACACGCGTATGGGAAAGGTAACAGCCAAGGGTGTATAGCCCTCGTACAGGTGAAAGCGCCCCTGAAGCACTAAAACCGGGAAACCTTGCAGGTGTCCGGAAACCAGACGCCCTAGGTGGGACTGTACCGTGGCGGCCGGAAAGTGCGGTATTTGGTCATAATCCAGTCCCACCGGGTCCTCCAGCGCATCGGCCATATCGCCCAAACCAGTACCCGTCATGATGGCCGTGCGCGCATCATGACCCAATTGAGCGTGGATAAAATCAGCCGCTTCGATGGCACCCTTAAAGACGCAGTCTGCAATCCAATCAGTCATGCCGGGCTCCTTGTGCATCCAGGCAGATAAACACTCAGCATTATTTTGAATGTTTATAATCCAGACATCTGCGTGCGTCAACCGCGGCAGGAGCAAATCCCCAGGGCAATCGCATGTCACTTTTTTTTGCACCATGCAAAGGCACAAAGAACGGGAAGGCGTTAAAAAATGCCTCATGGCAACGGCTTCGTGCTCTTCTGGCCCACGGGGTTGATAACAAAATCCGATTTTGGGGACTTTTTTCGCCTCATCTTCATCACACCTGCCGTTCATTTTGTTACATGCGACTACCCTGGGTTTTTCCTTGCAGCTTGATTGACTTTTGTAACGCTTTGTGAGATGTTTTTCGTCTAAAAATTCCGTCCAATAGGCATGCATGGCCACGTGCAACTCAACGATATCAGTGGGTTGCACGTTGACGCGACATGCCGGAAGGAGAGTCGAATGCCCATGCTCGCACACCCTGCCCATCCGGATATCGATGATTCCATGTGGGCCCGCGTAGATGAGATTATTAAAGACCACAGGTTGATTTCGGGGGCCATCATCGCGGTCCTCAGGCAGTGCCAAGATGTCGTGGGGTACCTGCCGCTTGAACTTCTGGATTATATCGGCACGGAAATGAACCTGCCCTGCAGCGAGGTTTACGGCGTAGCCTCATTTTACGCCCTCTTTTCGATGACCCCCAAAGGCCGACACACAATAAAGCTCTGTTTGGGAACGGCTTGTTATGTAAAGGGTATCAAGGAGGCCATGCGCCGCATCGAAAACCACTACCATGTGGTAGAGGGCGGCACCACCGAAGACCGCCGATTTACGCTCCAGGGCGTTCGCTGCCTGGGCGCCTGCGGCCTGGCACCGGTCATGGTGGTGGGCCAGGACACTCACGGCGATGTCAGCTCGGACAAGATCATCGACGTGCTTGAACAGTATGAATAACGCCGACTCTCGGTCGGGCCTTACGGATGAAGAAGAAACAAATGTACCAGTTTTTCGCAAAATTTGGATTCGTTTTCAAGGCGCCTCAATGGATGCATACTTATTGTATGTGTCCATTGAGGCAACACCGAAAACGGATTCAAAGACAAGCGCAATCGGTACATTTTTTTCTTCTTCATCCCTTAGATATCTTCTTGCCGTTCGGATAGCTTCATGAAAATCAAAGAACTCCAGCAGATCCTAAACGCCACCGTGCTGGCCGGCAAGGAGCAGTTGGATCGAATAATCACCGCCGGCGCTGCGGCCGACCTGATGGACGATGTGCTCGCGGCGGCGGCCAAGGACTGTGCGCTGCTCACCGGTGTCACTTCGATGGATGTGATACAGACGGCCAGAATTACTCAGGTAGGCGCGGTGGTGATCGTGCGCAAGAAAAAACCGCAACAGGAAGTGATCGAGCTTTCCCGTGCGTATGACATCCCTTTGCTGATCACGGATTTCTCCCTGTTTGTCGCCTGCGGCCGACTCTACATGAACGGCATCCGGGGACTGGACGGTTCATGGTAATGTACTTATTTCAGGTTAAAAACCTTGAAGGAAAACACGATGCCCAAATTTACCGTTGATGATCTCGAGTCGATCAAAGCGAAGTACGCGGATCGCCTGGCCTTTAGGGACAAAACCTATCTATTGATCTGCGGCGGCACCGGTTGTCATGCCACAGGCAGCTTGAAGGTAAAGGAAGCGCTGTTGGCCGAGTTGGCGGCCAAATCGCTTCAGGACAAAGTCGAGGTGGTGGAGACCGGGTGCAACGGCTTTTGCGCGGTCGGGCCGCTCATGGTGGTGCATCCGGGAGACATTTTCTACCAAAAGATCGCCCTTGAGGATATCCCCGCTATCGTCCAGGATCACCTGATCGACGGCAAACCGGTGCAAAAGCTTCTCTACAAGGACCCTGCCGGCAAACAGCGCATCGCCTCGCTGCCCGAGATCCCCTTCTTCGCCCACCAAATGCCCCGCGCACTGCGCAACAAAGGATTGATCAACCCGGAATCCATTGATGACTACATCGCCCGCGATGGGTATTTGGGTGCTGCCCGGGCGTTGAACGAATTGACACCGGAGCAGATCGTCAAAGAGATGCGTGACTCCGGTATGCGCGGCCGAGGCGGCGCCGGCTTTCCCACCGGCGTCAAGTGGGATTTTGCCCGCAAAACCCCGGGCAAGGTGAAGTATGTGCTGTGCAACGCCGATGAAGGCGATCCCGGTGCGTTCATGGACCGCAGCATTTTGGAAGCCGACCCCCACTCGGTGCTGGAAGGCATGATCGTGGCCGCGAAGGCCATTAATGCCCATAAAGGGTATATCTATGCGCGCACCGAGTATCCCCTGGCCATCAAACGACTTCAGATCGCCATTGAACACGCCAAGGCACGCGGTTTGCTGGGCGAGGACATATTAGGCAGCGGCTTCGATTTCGACGTAGAGATTTACCAAGGCGCCGGCGCTTTCGTGTGCGGTGAAGAGACCGCCCTGATGCGCTCCATCGAAGGCAAACGCGGTATGCCTCGGCCCAGACCGCCCTTTCCAGCCCAAAAAGGGTTGTGGGAAAAACCGACCGTTCTCAACAACGTGGAAACCTTGTGCAACGTGCCTCAAATCATGCTTAACGGCGGTGCGTGGTATGCCGCCGTGGGTACCGAGACCAGCAAGGGCACCAAGGTGTTCGCCATCTCCGGCGACGTCAATAATATCGGCCTGGTGGAAGTGCCCATGGGCACCAGCCTGCGCCAACTGATCTTCGACATCGGGGGCGGCATTCCCAAAAAGCGCAAGTTCAAGGCGGTCCAGCTTGGCGGCCCATCGGGCGGCTGCATTCCAGCGCATCTGCTGGATACGCCGGTGGACTATGAAGAAATCGCCAAAGTGGGCGCCATCATGGGCTCGGGCGGCGTAATCGTTATGGACGAAAACACCTGCATGGTGGACATGGCACGCTTTTTCATGGAGTTTATCCAAGAGGAGTCCTGCGGCAAATGCACCCCCTGCCGGGAAGGCACCCGGCGACTGCTCCAATTGTTGGAAAAGATCTGCGAAGGCCGGGGAGAATCGGGCGACATCGATAATATGGAAGAACTCTCCAAGGTGATCCGCGAAACCGCCCTGTGCGGGCTTGGTCAGACCGGCCCAAATCCGGTACTTTCCACGCTGCGTTATTTCAGGGAGGAGTTCGAGGCACACATCTACGAAAAACGCTGCCCAGCCAAACGGTGCGTGGCGTTGCTGCGCTTCGAAGTCGATCCCGATGCTTGTACCAAATGCGGCATGTGTTTCAAAGCGTGCCCGGTGGAGGCCATCGCGTGGCAAAAAAAAGAGGTGGCCCGCATCGATAAGGAAAAATGTATCAAGTGCCTGACATGTTATGATAAGTGTAAATTCAGCGCCATCTTGTAGCCTGCCGGCAGGTTGCATCAGGTGTCATCGACTTGAGGCTGCGGTCTTTTGCCGGAGACAAACGGGCTGCCGCAATACACCAGCGCTATGCGTAAGTTGAACATGGGAGAGTCACCATATGATTGAATCCATTGTGTTGATGGGCGGATTGGGCGTTGTGGTGGGCATCGGTCTGGCCATCGCTTCCAAGGTCTTTTATGTCTACGTGGACCCTAAAGTGCTGGCGGTGGACGAAGCCTTACCCGGCGCCAACTGTGGCGGATGCGGATTACCCGGCTGTAGTTCCAACGCCGAGGCCATCGTGGCCGGCAAGGCGGCCCCCAACTCTTGTGTGGCAGCCGGCCCGGAAGTGGCCGAAGCCATCGCCGCCATCCTGGGTGTCAGCGTGGAGGCCACTGAACCCGACATTGCAC
>JABDRH010000331.1 GCA_013041835.1 Desulfatitalea sp.
GGCCCCCAACCGCTCGAAGACCCGCTCTTGCAGCACACGCAGCAGTTTGACCTGTAGGGTGAGAGGCAATTCGCCGATCTCATCCAGAAAAATGGTGCCTTGATCGGCCCGTTCGAAACGGCCCACCCGGCGTGCGGTGGCGCCGGTGAAGGCGCCCTTTTCCACGCCGAAAAGCTCAGCCTCGATAAGGTTTTCAGGCAGCGCCGCCAGGTTGACGGCGATATAATCTGCGCCGGCGCGCCGGCTCTGATAGTGCAGGGTCTGGGCGATCAGTTCTTTGCCGGTGCCGCTTTCTCCCAGCAATAATACGCTCGTGTCTGTGGCCGCCACCTTGCGCACCAGTTTTAGCACATGCTGGAAAGGAGCCGACTCACCGATAATATTGGGCAGGCTAAACTTCTCTTTGAGCTGCAGGCGCAGGTGTCCGCACTCGGTTTCGGTTTTCCGAAAGTTTTCCCATAGCAACACGAACTGAGCGATAAAGGAAGCCACAATGGAGAGTACGCGCAGATCGTCGTCTACATTGCCCATCTGTTCGGTGTAGATGCCATCCACGCTGATAACGCCCAGGGTTTTGCCGTCCATCACAATGGGCATGCACAGGAAAGAGATGCCGCTTTTTAGCGGCCGCGAATCGGTTTTATTGAGAAATTTGGGTTCCATGCCAATGTTGGGGATGAACATTGGTTGGCCGGTTTCGATGACCCGGCCGACGATACCCTCGCCAATGCGATACTTTCCCCGCTGAACCTCTTCGCGGCTCAAGCCGTAGGCCGATACGATCTTGAGTTCCTCGGATTCGGAATCGAGCAAAAAAACGCAACCCCGCTGCATCTCCAGGCGGTCGGCCAGAATTTCAAGGGCACCATGAAGGTTGTTTTCAAGATGGAATGAACGCGTCAGCACCTGGCTGACCAGCAAGATGGCGCTGAGTTCCTCGTTCTTTCTTACAGATGGCGTCATGGTATTGATCGTTCCATTGAATAAGAAATGATAGCTGCATTGCGCCCCGATTTTCCGGTATATCCACCAAGCGCATTGTCGTCCGAGCCCAATAATTAGTATAAAGATGACGCAATGGTTGTGCCACAGGTCGAGCACCTCCGAATAAAAAGAAATATATTAAGATAACGGATGGTTGTAATGAATTGCGGAATATGGGGTTTTGATATTGAACTTCAAAAGTGTTATTTATGCATTGCAAAATAACAAATATGTATTGCAGAAGTGTCGGGCTTCGGACGAATCGCTTTTGCTCTAAGATCCAACATTGGGATTGCTTTTTGAGGCGGTCAATTCAGAAACGGATTTGAGCAACGCGTCGCGATCCACTGGCTTGGTGAAGGTGTATGTAGCGCCCAGCTTTTCGGCTAGGTGAAGGTAGTCTTCAGGTTTATTGCGCCCACCGCCGGATATGGCAATTACTTTGACATTGGGGTCGTTTTTTCTAAGTTTGGAGATGGTTTCAATACCTTCCATTTCCGGCATGATCAAGTCGGTAATGACGACATTGAAGGGTTCGAGCAGGTTTAGCCTGGATTCATATTGCTTGATTCCTTCCGAACCGTTGTCGGCCGTCACCACTTCATAGCCGGCGCGTTCAAAGGTTTGTCTGAGCATGTTTTGAACAAATTCATCATCTTCGATGATCAGTATGCTGCCCATGCGTTTCCCCCTGCATTTTGGCGCCCAGTACCGCTACGGGCGCTGGTATTCCACGATGTTGAAGGTCCCACACTCTCCTCGATGCCTATCGGTGACGTCAAGGGTTGTTGAATCCTTTCAAGCGGACTTAATTTAAGTCTCTCAACGCATTTATCGGTTGCAGCCATCAAAAGATTAGCCATGAAAGGTTGTTTTTTTCGAAATGCCTGAAAAAAGCTGGCGCGATTGAAACGGAACTGGGCGTTTCGCACGGGCGCTCAGGTGTCCCTTTCCGCATGGGATTGCGGTGGCGGATTTCCGTGCACGCCGTCGTGATGACATTTGCCCGCATACCAGTTGATTTGGCGGCAAATGCCGCGCAAAATGCTGACTTCACCGGCTTGGAATTCAAGCCGGGTGCCGAAATCGCGCAGCCGGTTCATCCAGTATTCGGGATTTTCAGGTTGGATGTAGTTGATGCGCACCAGAATATCTCGAATTTGGTCGTACATGCCGTCCAGTTCGATACGGGTGGCCAGTCTCGGCTTGGCCGGCTGGGGAATGCGCCGCCCCGCTTTGTGCAATTCATAACAGAGCACCACCACGGCCTGGGCCAGGTTAAGGGACGAGAAGCGGTCGGTGGGGATGGTCACGAGTTGGTGGCACAGGCGCAACTCTTCATTGGTAAGCCCCCGGTCTTCAGGACCGAAAAGCAGCGCCACCTGATTGTGCCGTGAAATGGGAATGAGCTGCTGTGCAATCTGCTCCGGCCACAAGACCCGCTGCCGCTGCCCGCCCAAGCGAGCCGTGGTGCCGATGATATACCCATAGGGCGCCAGCGCTTCCCGCAGATTTTCATGATAGTGCATCTGCTCGACCACGTCCGCCGCCGCATGGGTGGCCAGGGTCAGCACCCGCTTCAAATCGCACTTTTCCGGAGCAACCACCACCAGGCGGCGGATGCCCATGTTGCAGGCCGCCCGTGCAGCAGCCCCTATATTTTCAGGGTATCGGGGTCGGTTGAGCACCACGGCCACATTGTCCAGGTGGACGCCGGATACCTGCGAATCGGTGGTGACAGTCATTACGCCGGTTTACACCCGTTCAAAGGCATTGAAAAAATAGCCGGTTTCAAAGGCCGCCGTCTCCGGTGCGTCCGATCCATGGACCACGTTTTTTTCGATATCGGTGGCATAATCGCTCCGGATTGTGCCTTCGGCGGCCTCTTTGTAATTGGTGGCCCCCATCATCTCGCGCCAATGCGCAATGGCATGGTCACCGGCCAGGATCATCACCAGGGCCGGCCCTGAAGACATGAAGTCGGTTAGACTGCCGAAAAAGGGGCGTTCTTTGTGTACGGCATAAAATCCTTCCGCCTGGGCTTGGGTCATATGGATGAGTTTCATGGCTTTGATGGTCAACTTCTTTTCTTCGATGCGGGCCAAGACCTGTCCGATCAATCCGCGCGCCACACCATCCGGTTTTACAATGGCCAGTGTTTGTTCCATGGTTCTGATTCCTTTCCTGTAAACTGTAAAAAGCAGATATTTATTAAACCGATTGCTTGTTTGGTTTTCACGGCGATGGTTGGCGCGTGCATAACAGAAGCCGCATGGCAAGTCAATGTGCCCGTAGCGTCTTCGCGAGACAACATATTATATATCATTGAATTTTTAAGGAATACGTGAGCGTTGACATGGGGATGGGAAAATCTTATGTATGCCGACGCGTTAAGTTCCATGATCCCAATCCGTATCATTTACACAACGAGGTGATCCTATGCCGATTTACGAATTCTATTGCGAACCTTGCAACACGATTTTCAATTTTTTTTCCCGCTCAATCAATACCAGCAAGCGTCCGAAGTGTCCCCATTGTAAAAACGACACCCTGTCGCGCCGCATGTCCACTTTTGCCGTCACCGGACGCGCAGCGGAAGCGGATGACGCTGAAGCGTTGCCCTTTGACGAGTCTAAAATGGAGCGGGCGATGCAAATGCTGTCCGGCGAGGCAGAGCATATGAATGAAGATGATCCCCGTCAGGCCGCCGATCTGATGCGACGGCTGACCGATATGACCGGCTTGGAACTGGGCGACGGCATGCAAGAAGCCCTGCGTCGGATGGAAAACGGCGAAGATCCGGATCAGATCGAGGCGGATCTGAGCGATGTATTGGAAAATGAGGATCCCTTTCAGGCAGGCGCTAAAAAGGGAAAAGGCGGCCACCGGCGCGTGGCACCGCGACGGGATGAGACGTTGTATGATTTATAAGGGGGGCTATTCTATGCAAATGCAACATCGGGGTAAACTTAACTTTTTCTTCTGACGGCCGATATTAAAAGGGGGGGAATCGGGCACTGATCTAGGCAACCCGGCCGGCTGCATCAATTTTGCCAGGCGATACGCGGCAATTGACATTCACGGTGCTTATGGTTAGTTTGCCGGTGCGCTTTCGGATCCCACAAGCAGCTTGAGCCATGGATTAACGTCCATGGCGACTACCAAGGAGGACATCATGCTCGAAGTAACGACATCGGCCACTGAACAAATAGCGGCCTACTTTAAAGGCAAAGAAGTCAAGCCCATTCGCATCTTTCTGAATGAGGGCGGGTGAGGCGGCCCTGGCTTGGCCATGGCTCTGGATGAGCCAACGGATCAGGATCAGGAATTTGATGTGGATGGATATAAATACCTGGTTAATAAAGAGTTTCTCGATCGTGCCCAACCCATTAAAGTAGATTTCCAAATGTACGGTTTTAAGCTCAATTGCGGTATCGAGTTTAACACTGGTGGTGGTTGTGGCGGGTGCAGCACATCAGGCGCCGACTCGTGCGGGTGCTAGCTGCACCACGGAAAACGATTTAAAAAGCGGGTTTGCAGAAAGTTGCAGCCCGCTTTCTTTTTTTTGAATGATATTCAGATAATTGGAAGCATTCGGCGCTCGTCATCACTCATGGTTCTTAAATATTTTCAAAGACTTGCCTTTATACCTGACTGAGGAGGCCGGAAATGGGCCTCTTTTTTCTTTCAACTTGGTGCGTATTTCGATACAACTACCATTAATCCACCTGCAAATAGAAGATGACCCCGACCCTGCTGGGCTAGACCTATTCAATGAGAGGAGATTGCGCATGGACGATATCTTAAAGCCGATTATGGAACGTCGAAGCATTCGGAAATACGATACGCGGCCAATACCCGAAGAGGCGTTGCAGCACCTTCTGGAAGCCGTCAAATGGGCGCCTTCCTGGGCCAACACCCAGTGCTGGGAGGTGATCGTGGTCAAGGACGCCGCTGCCAGGGCGCGGTTGCAAGCCACTGTGCCGCAAAAGGAAAATCCCGCCTTTAAGGCCATCGTGCAGGCACCGGTGGTGCTGGCGCTGTGTGGCAAACGCCACGTTTCCGGATATTACAAGGATGCGGCCGTGACCAAATTTGGGGATTGGATGATGTTTGATCTGGGCATTGCCACCCAGAACATCTGCCTATCGGCACACGCCATGGGACTGGCCACGGTAATCGTGGGCCTCTTCGATCACATCAAGGCAGCCGAGGCGATGCAGGTGCCTGAAGGTTTCGAGTTGGTGGCCATGATTCCCGTCGGCTACCCGGCGAAACGCGGCAGTGCGCCCAAACGCAGGGAGATCGGCGACTTCACTCATTATGACAAATGGTAGCGCCGTCGACGCTATTGATGTCTTTTGCGCGAGCCCTTAGATCCCTTTGCCCGGTTCCAACCCGAAGGCGCGCGGGCAGGCGTATAAAATGAGCAACGCCCGGACCTTGTTGGATTATCACCAAGCCACCAAACACCATTTCCACCGCTATGCCCGGTCGGCGGGTCATATGGATTGGCGTAACCAACCCCATCCCTTTCGCGTATACGAGGGAGCGCCGAGTCTATCCTTGCCCACCACAGCGACGCCACCGGACTTGACCTATGCCGCGCTTTTCGGTCCGCCGGGGCACCCGGCCCGCGCCTTGAATCGTTCCACACTCAGCGATTTTCTCTTGCATGCGCTGGCCCTTTCGGCCTGGAAGGCAACCGGCGGCAGTCGCTGGTCCTTGCGGGTCAACCCCTCTTCGGGCAACCTGCATCCCACCGAAAGCTATCTGGTGCTGCCGAAACTGCCCGATATGCCAACAGGGGTATACCATTACAA
>JABDRH010000308.1 GCA_013041835.1 Desulfatitalea sp.
TTCCTGGGCACCACCACCCCCCAACTGGAAGAGATTTTTTATGAGCTGACCCACAAGATGAATCAGGACCTGGGCGGTTCGGGCTCCAACCTGCGTACCCCGGCCGACTGCATCGGCCAGGCCCGATGCGAATACGCCTGCTACGACACCCAGGACCTGTGCTACGACCTGACCCAGGAATACCAGGACGAGCTGCATCGTCCGGCCTTCCCCTACAAGTTCAAATTCAAGTTCGACGGCTGCCCCAACGGTTGCGTGGCCTCCATCGCCCGGTCCGACCTTTCGTTCATCGGCACCTGGAAAGACGACATCAAAATTGATCAGGAAGCCGTGCAGGCTTACATCGGCGGCGAACTGGCCCCCAATGCCGGCGCCCACTCCGGCCGCGACTGGGGCAAGTTCGACATCCAGAAAGAAGTCATCGGTTTATGCCCCACCGAGTGCATGGCCATGGACGGCAATACCCTGAAAATCGACAACCGCGAGTGCAACCGCTGCATGCACTGCATCAACACCATGCCGCGCGCTCTGCGCATCGGCGATGAGCGCGGCGTCTCCGTCCTGGCCGGCGCCAAGGCCCCGATCCTGGACGGCGCCCAGATGGGCACCCTGGTCGTGCCATTTATTGAATGTGAAGCGCCCTATACCAAGATCAAAGAGACCGTCATCGAACCGCTGTGGGATTGGTGGATGGAAGAGGGCAAGAACCGTGAGCGCATGGGCGAGTTGATGAAACGCCAGGGCTTGCAGCGGGTGATCGAGGTGCTCGGTGTTGATCCTGATCCGCGCATGGTGCAAGAGCCACGTTCCAACCCGTATATCTTCTGGAAAGAAGAAGAGGTCGAGGGCGGTTGGGATCGCGACGTCAATGAGTTCAGAAAACATCACTTGAGATAGGAGGGCGACACCATGGCATTCATTTCCTCAGGATACAATCCGGACAAGCCGATGGAAGACCGGATCACCGATATCGGGCCGCGTAAATACGACGAGTTCTATCCGCCCGTCATCGCTAAAAACAAGGGCAAATGGCTCTATCATGAATATCTGCAGCCCGGTGTTTTGGTCCACGTGGCCGAGTCCGGCGACGAAGTGTACACCGTGCGTTGCGGCGGCGCCCGCCTGATGAGCACTACGCATATCCAGGAGATCTGCGACATTGCCGACAAGTACTGCGACGGCTACCTGCGCTTTACCACCCGCAACAACATCGAGTTCATGGTGGACGACAAGTCCAAGGTGCAGCCATTGGTCGACGACCTGGCCGGTCGTAAATTCGACGGCGGCTCTTTCAAGTTCCCCGTGGGCGGCACCGGCGCCGGCGTCTCCAATATCGTGCACACCCAGGGCTGGATCCATTGCCATACGCCGGCCACCGATGCATCCGGTCCGGTCAAGGCGGTCATGGACGAGCTGTTCGCTGATTTCCAGAGTCACCGCATGCCGGCCCACGTGCGCGTCTCGTTGGCCTGTTGCCTGAACATGTGCGGCGCCGTGCATTGTTCCGACATCGCCATCCTCGGCTATCACCGCAAGCCGCCCATGCTGGACCATGAGTACCTGGACAAGATGTGCGAAATTCCGTTGGCCATCGCCGCCTGCCCCACCGCCGCCATCAAGCCGGCCAAGGTGGAAGTCAACGGCCAGAAGGTCAACTCCGTGGCCGTCAATAACGAACGCTGCATGTTCTGCGGCAACTGCTACACGATGTGCCCCTCCCTGCCTTTGGCCGACACCGAAGGCGACGGCATCGTGATCATGGCCGGCGGCAAGGTTTCCAACCGCATCAGCGCGCCCAAGTTCTCCAAGGTGGTTGTGGCCTTCATCCCCAACGAAGCACCCCGTTGGCCGAAAACCGCAGAGACCATCAGGAGCATGATCGAGACTTACGCCGCCGATGCCCGCAAGTACGAACGCCTGGGCGACTGGGCCGAGCGGATTGGTTGGGAGCGCTTCTTCGAGAAATGTAAACTGGACTTCACCCATCATCTGATCGACGATTTCCGTGATCCGGCCTACTATACCTGGCGCCAGAGCACGCAGTTCAAATTCTAGAACTCGGTTCGATTTTGGTGTTCGATCACAAACCGCGGGGAGGCCCGGCCTCCTCGCGGACTTTGGACGCATAGAGGATGAAAGGGGACCACATCAATGGAATATGATGAGGCAAAAAAACTTATCGTGGAGAGCTTGACCAAAAAGCTCAAAACCAAATCCAAACTCTACTTCAACGATCTGTCCAAGATCCTAGGCATGAAACCGCGCGAGGCTAAAAAAATCGTCAACAAGTTGGTCGAAGACGGCACCTTGGAGTACTGGTCCAGCGGCAGCACTTCCATGTACGGCATGCCGGGCACTGGCAAGCAAGCCGGCGCGGAAGGTGAAGACTAAGCCATCGAAAGCCGTGTGTTGAAACCTCCGGTTCCATCTGAACCGGCGGGAAAGTGTTGCCCAGGCTTGGTTATATCCGCGTTGCGCGGGGGCTCGGGCAAAACCATGCTCTCCGTCGGCATCACCGCCGCTCTGCGGAATCGGGGCTTCACCGTCGCGCCCTTCAAAAAAGGTCCGGACTATATTGATGCCGGCTGGCTGGCGCTTGCGGCCGGCCGGCCGTGTTACAATCTGGACACTTTCCTCATCGACATTCCCATTGTCCGCGATTCGTACCAAAGGCATACCCATGATGCCCAAGTGGCCGTCGTGGAGGGCAACCGTGGCCTGTATGACTGTATTCACACGCATGGCATGACCTCCACTGCCGAACTGGCCAAACTGATCGATTTACCGGTCATTTTGTGCCTGGACGCCACCAAGAGCACCCGCACCCTGGCCGCCGTGGTAGGCGGCTGCAC
>JABDRH010000312.1 GCA_013041835.1 Desulfatitalea sp.
ATGCAGATGATGCGTCCCTGGGCGAGATCGGACAGGGTTTGAAGCGCTTTCACCAGGGCGTCGGGTGTATGGGCGTAGTCCACAAAGACGAACCGGCGGTTTGCCGGGTCGGGAATCCGTTCCAAGCGACCGGGAACCATTTCAAGGGATTCGATTCCCATTTTGATCGTGACCGGCTCGATCTTAAGGGCAATGCCCACACCGACGGCATTGAGTATGTTCTCAAGGTTATGACGGCCTGCCAACGCGGAGTTGACGGCTATTTCACCAAACGGCGTCTGGATCCGCGTGTGGATGCCGTTTAAGTCGAACCGGGCATGGATGACCCGGATCGGGTGTTGATCATGCCAGCCGGTGGTCAGATGGGGCAGGTCAAGCCCCTCGGCCAGCGCTTGACCCTTGGGGTCATCGCCGTTAACCACCGCCCTCATCGTCAGTTGGCTTTCAACGGCCGGCAGATATTCGTCGAACAGCATGCGCTTGCAGGCCCAGTAATCCGCCATGTCCACATGAAAGTCCAGGTGGTCCTGGGACAGGTTGGTAAACACCGCCACGTCGATGTGACAGCCGTAGACCCGGTGCAGTGCAAGGGCGTGGGAAGAGATCTCCATGACCACATGGGTCACGCCGGCCGCATGCATTTCGGACAGGATGCGCTGCAGATCCAGGGATTCGGGCGTCGTCACCGGATTGTCGAAGGTTTGACCGGCATAGCGGTAGTTGATCGTTCCGATGACTCCCACCGAGAAGCCGGCTGCTTTTGCAATGGCCTCGATCAGATAGCTGGTGGTGGTTTTCCCGTTGGTGCCGGTAATGCCCACCACGGTCATTCGCCGGGAGGGATGGCCGAAATATTCGGCCGCCAACACCGCCAGGGCTTTGCGCGAATCAGAGACCTGCACCACCGGAACGTCGACTTGCACTGGGCGCTCGCCGATCACCACGGCCGCGCCCCGTGCCACGGCCTGGGCGGCAAAGTCGTGGCCGTCGGCGGCAAAGCCTTTGACCGCCACGAACAAGCCGCCCGGCGTCACCTCCTGGGCGCGGTAATGCACGGAGGCGACTGAAAGGTGGCCGGGCACGGTTTGCAACGCAGCCGGGTCACACAATCCCCTGTCGATAATCGATGCCAAGAGGTGCGCCATTTTCATCCGCTCACCTTGACCGTGCGGGAGACCCGCAGTTTTTGTTTTTCGAGCACCGGCGGCACGTTCATGTATCCAAGGGTCTGTTTAACGATCCGGCCAAAGACCGGTGCTGCCACCAAACCGCCGTAAAAAAGGTCTTTGGGCTCATCCACGACCACCAGCACGGCAATGGCCGGCTGTTCGGTGGGCGCAAACCCGACAAACGAAGCGATATACCGTTTTTCCGCATAGGTGCCCTTGCTATCGACCTTTTGAGCGGTTCCGGTTTTTCCGCATACGCTGTATCCCTGCACATCGGCTTTGATGCCGGTGCCGCCTTCGGTGATGACCGTGCGCATGATGCGGCGCACCGTGTGCGCCGTTTCCATGGAGATCACCTGCCCCATGGCTTCAGGAGTCGTCTTGTGTACTATGCGACCGTTCGGATCGCTGATGGCTTGGACCACATGGGGCCGCATCATCAGGCCGTTGTTGGCAATGGCGGCCGTAGCCGTGATCATCTGTAAGGCGGTGACCGAAATGCCCTGGCCAAAACCGATCGCGCCCGTATCCAGGTTGGACCAGCGGGAATGGTTGGAGAGGCTGCCGGCGGACTCGCCGGGGCTGTCGACGCCTGTGCGGCGTCCGAAGCCGAATTTTTCCAAATGGGTATGCAATATTTCGGGGCCGATTTCCTGCACCACTTTTACCGTTCCGATGTTGCTGGAATACTTGACGATCTGTTGCACCGACAGCCAACTGTACGGTTTGGTGTCATGCACGACGTGGTTGCCCACCGGGTAACTGCCGTTTTCACAATAAAAAATGGTGTTGGGCACCATGCGCCCGCTCTCCAGGGCCGCGGCCACGCTGAAAATCTTCATGGTCGAGCCCGGCTCGAAGGGATCGATAATGGCCCGGTTGCGCCACGTGCTTCGATGAAAGCGGGCAAATGCATTGGGATTGAAAAAGGGGTAATGGGCCACTGCCAGTAACTCGCCCGTGCGGGGCACCATGACCAGGGCCATGCCCGATTGCGCACGGTGGGCCACTACCGCCTCGGCCAAGGACTGCTCGCAAATATACTGGATGTGACGATCGATGGTCAGGATCAGATTGTTGCCGGCCTGGCTCACGGCGGCCCAACGATCCGCATCGAAACCACGGCCCAGAGCGTCGGTCAATACGGTTACCTGGGTTTCCGATCCCTTGAGCTGATCCTTGTAGTAATATTCCAGCCCCTCCAGCCCCTGGCCGTCGATGCCCACAAAGCCCAACAATTGGGCGGCCAGCGTGGTGTTGGGGTAGAAGCGGCTGTGGGCCGGCAGAAAATCGATGCCTGCAAGCCGCATTTGCCGCACGGCGGCCACCTCTTTGGGATTGGCTTGTCGCTTGATCCAGACAAAGGGTCGGTCTTGCTCCAGTTGCTTTCGAAGATCGGCAGCGTTGCGGTTCAGCGCTTTGGCCAAGTCGGCGGCTGTTTTGGCGGTGTTGGTGACTTGCGCCGGGTAGGCGGCGATGGAGGTGGAC